>JBPCVD010000299.1:0-17392 GCA_051010815.1 Rubripirellula sp. | reverse complement strand
GTTTCTTCGGATGGTGGCTTACCGCCCGACGTTTGAGAAAGATGCGCGCATCGTGGCTTGGAAAGCGACGGACTGGGGCAAGCAGGGGCTCGTGTTTGACTCGGAACCGGCCGCAACCGTATTGGGTTGGCTGAAAGACGTTCGGAAGTTTTCCCCGGGCGATCTAGGGTTCGAATGGCTCTTTGAGTTAGTGCAGCGAACGGAACCGCTGTATCACGATTTCGCTGTGGAGACGCTGACCAAAGGTTTCTTACCCGCGGACTTTGCGACGAGTGAGTCCGAAGCTGAGTCCTCGGAAAAGGGGGCGAAGAGCGACGAGCCGATTCAGGTCGATTTAGATGGGGCGACGTTTGTCTTCACCGGCAAACTACAAACCATGACCCGAGGCGAAGCTCAAAGCAAGGTGACCAATGCAGGAGGCGCGAACTCCAATTCGGTGACGAAGAAGTTGGCATACTTGGTGATCGGCGACGAAGGATCTCCACTGTATGGGCAAGGGCGTAAGGGCAGCAAGCAGACCAAGGGTGAAAAGCTGAACGAGGACGGTGCCGAGATACGCATCATCTCGGAGCGTGCTTTTCTACAAATGCTGGCAGGTGAGCAACGAGAATTTTCGGAGGACGCGGTTCAGGATGGATGCGAACGTTTGTGGTCGATGATGTGCGAGGCAGAGCAGCCCGATGCGCCGCTGGCTCGGTTCGCACTCACCTACTTGCGGCATCATCATCCAGAAATTTGTCTGGCAGAAACGGACCGACCTGTTGACCCCGGGGCCGAAATCCCAGAGTCCTTTCTGACCTTCGATCGCGTGTTGCCGCTCTTTCGCGATGCGCGACGCCCTTTGCGTGAGTTCGCGCTGGAGGTCGCGACTTGGGAGTTCAATCAGTGGTCACCTCCAATCGACGGCATCGTCACGATGTGCGAATCGCCGTACTTGGAAGTGCGTGAGTTTGCGGCGAAGGCGATGACGGTCGAAGATCTACCTGAGCATCGTCGCTATCGCCTCGACCCGGATGTTTTGACGCCGGACGCGGTCTATAGTTTTTGTGAGTCGCGCAACCGCGAGACTCGCGCGCTGGGAATGTTGCTGATCGGTCGTCATGCTCGATTGCAAGTCCCAGACGAACTTTTCCGATTGACAGAGAGTCCCGACGGAAGCGTGAGGGCATTCGTGATTCGGACGTTCTGGTCGTTGTACCGGGACCGCGGGATTACCGACGACTGGAAACCGGCGCCACCGGTGTTGTCCAAGCGAAAGAAAAAGAAGCAAAGGCCCGACGAATCGTTCGGTCTCGGCGCGCCGCCACGACCCGAGGACTTGCCTGCCGAAATGCCGCAGTTGCAAGCTTTGTTGAGACGCATTTTGTTCGAGGTCCCGCCGGGACGGCCTCCCAAGGGTGACGGATCAGCCGTGGATGAAATGGTCCGCATGCGTCCGATGCCGGCACGCCAGGCCAAACTGAAACTCATTGAAACCTTGCGTGATTTGGCGATCGAAGACGTCGCATTTGCAGAACAGATTGTGTCGCTGTTACGAGAGTTCAAACTTTCTCGTGGGAAGAGTGAACAAGCTGCTTGTCTGGTTGCGGTCACTCGAATGGAGCATGCCCATCCGAGGCTTCGCACTGAGACTTCCGATGTCGAGGTGATGGCATGAGCACGACCGTCAAGTATCTGTCCTATCGCGGCGAGATTCGTAGCATCGCCGTCTTTCAGGAAATGCTGTATTTCACGACGGTTCATGTCGAGGGACTGCCCTCGGCACTGTACCGACTGGATGCGGAGAAGATTGAGCTCAGTAGCATGGCGTTGCCGTGCGGAGGTGTCAGTCTCGCTGCGGTCGGCAAGCAGCTAGTGTTGGGTGGTGATGATTCTCGCATCTATGTGATGGGTGAAAAGTCGAAGTCAGTCCAACCGCTCAAGGTTGAACTTGAGTCACCGGCGACAGCCATCGCTCCTCTAGCCGGTGATGCATTTGCCCTGCTGGCCGCGAATCATTTGGTGGTGGTCGATTCCGCCAGTGGTTCGGTGTCGCAGTCGATCGAACTGCCGGAGAAAGGCGCGTCGCTGACGAGCGATCCGACGGGCCATTGGCTGGTTGTCGGTGGTGCGAAAGGGCAAGTAGCGGTTTACGAACTGAATGATCAGGGGCAATTGCAAGTCTCTGATTCCAGCAAGCTTCATGAAGGCTCGGTCACGGCTCTTCTGTTTGAGCCGGAAGAGTTGCGTTTTCTGTCTGCTGGGGCAGATCAAAAGTTGCTTCTGACTCATGCACGCGGAAGTTTGGAGCCGGAGGATCGAGGTCGTGGTGGGCACCATCGCGATGTGGTCACTGCGATGCTGAATGTTCCTGGGGAGCGATTCGTTACGACGAGTCGAGACAAGACCTGCAAGACTTGGGCCCGGGGGGCGGCGACACGTCCGGCGACTTTCGACGACGCCGTCCCGGCCGTTGTGGCTGCGTCTTTGGTCGAGATTCATTCACGTCCTCATCTTGTCATCGCTGGCGCGGACGCGTCGATTCGATTCGTGCTCCTGGATGCGGGTGGTCGTTTCGGCGGAATGACCTGCCGAATCTATGACGCCTACGATCGGGCATCCCAATTGCTCCGTGAGGGTGACATAGGGCAAAGGGGTGATGCCCTGAATGAACTTGCTGATTACGACGACGTTCGATCCATCGAAATGATCGCCAAGCAGGTGGCAGAGGATGCAGATCATGGTCTGCGACTTCGGGGGGCCAAACTCCTGGCGAAGTCGCGACATCCGCGCGCCGCCGCCTTGCTGGAGCCACTGCTGAAGCATGGTGATGAAGCCGTTCGTCTCGTTGCCTTGGATGGCTTGCGATCATTGGCCGGAAAAGAATCGCTCCGGCCGCTCAAGCTTGCCCTGGACGCGAAACACACCGACGTCGGTACGGCCGCGGTGAAGGCATTGGAGTCTTTGGCGAAGAAAGATGACCAGGCACGTCAATTGTTGATTCGTGCACTCGATTTTGACCCAGAGGAGGTTCGTCGATCCGCGCTGCTTGGCCTGGAACGTGTGTTGGGGAAGGACTCGGCAGAGCCTACGTTGATCGGTGCGAAGTCCCGAAAAGCTGATACGCGACGACTCACCCTGATTCGCGCGTTTCAACGTGATCAATTAGCAGATTCGCGTGTTGCCGGGACGGTCCGGCGTTCGGGTGAAGATGCTGATGCGGATGTGCGACACACGGCATGCCTTGTCGCCCTGTTGTCGCGTCCCAATTTGGCCAAGGCGATCCGACAGCGTGACAAGGATGTACATCGCCAATTGTTCGAGCTGGAGAATTTCTCTCTGACGCCAACGGATTCGAAGGCAAAGCAACCGCCGAAAACGAAGCCAACCAAGATCTCGTTGGAGGTCGCGGATTATCAACCGTTGCTATCGGCGATGTCATCGCGCGTTGTGGACAGCTGTTTGTGGGGCGCCCGATGCTTGGCATTACTGGGTGATGCCAGGGCATTCGGAACGCTCTTGCAGCTTAGTCGCGAAGAGGATGTCGGCGCGCGTGCGAGTGTGTGTCGGTCCCTGGCACTGTTGGCCGATGCGAGAGCCACGCAGCGACTGGAGTCAATGGCCGATGATGACGCGGCAGAAGTCCGGGACGCAGCTTACACGGCGTTGGAGGATATCTACGCGTCGGATCCGTTGCAGTCCGCAGACATCGGGTTGAAGTCGTCGCACGTCGACGTCCGACGTCGTGCGTTGAAAACACTTTCCAGTGCGGCACAAAAGTCGAAGAAACGTATCGATCCCCGCGGTCGCGAACTGATGCTGCGGGCGTTGAATGACGAAGATCCAACGGTCTGCGGCGAAGCGTTTAAGACCTCCTTGGGAGTTCTGATCGATGGGACTGCCGAAGCAACCTTGCGTTTTGCGCTTGAGAGTGTGCGCGAGAACGTACGGCGAGAAGTGCTGACGGAGGCCATGGCTCAGGATAAGCATGAATGGGCGAAGGAGTTGCTTGTCGATCTTCTTAACGATCCTTCGGAGCAGATCCGTTGCGACGCTTATGAGCATTTGCTCACCAAGTCCAAAGGTCGAGATCTCGGGCCGATGAGGGCGGCGCTGGAGAGTCGATTTGTTGATATGCGACTTCGCGGCGCTGATAGCTTGATCAAGCTGAAGACGACGGAGTCGGTGGAGACGTTGGCGTCCGCTGTCGAGGATTCGGACCCTGCTGTCCGAGAGAAGGCGATCCATGCACTGATTCATCTCGATGCCGTCGACAACCTGCAGCATGCGATGACCAGTCCGTACACGGATGTTCGATTGATCGCCGCATGCAACCGAGCCCTCTATCACGATTCCGCAGCCAGGTCACCTCTGCTGGAGGTGGCGACGTCGCAGGAACCGGAGCGCGAAGCGGACAGGTCGCAATGGTCGAAGGAAGTCGTCGTTGCGATCCGCGGCCTAGGGATTTTGGGACATGAAGATTTTTTGGAACCGCTCCTGAGTTTGCTGGACAGCAAGCAGGAGGCGATCCGGCATGCCGCCGCAATTGCCGTCACGACTTGCGTGCGGCCGCACCAGGCAGAACGCTTGAAGCAACCGCTTCAGCATACGGAACCAGAGATTCGCTATCGCATGGCGCTCGGACTGGCGCTCTGTCGCGAGCCTTCTGCGTTGCCGGTTGTCTTTTCGGACTCGAGTCAAGAAACATTGACCGAGTTGGAACTCTTGAAAGCGGCAGTCGCATTTGGAACGTTGGCCGAGGATCAGTTGATTCGCATGCTGGACGCCAAGCCTTCGTCAATCCGAAATGCTGCGTTCCTCACGCTGTTGTTTCGAGATTGGCGTTCGCATTCAGAGACTCCGGCACGCGTGCTTTCAGCGTTGTCGGCGCAGGATCCGAGACTGCGGTTGTCGGCCGCACGCATTTTGGAGCGATTCGCGGATCCCGTCGCGCTGGGGTCCGAGGTGGAAGCGATCTTCAATGACCGCGGCGAAGAGCCGCCATGGAGCGTCACGCGTGATCAAATCGGGGCGCTCGCGGATCTGATTGTCTTTGGGGCTCCCCATTGTCAGGCAGACGCGACGGGCGTCTTGAATGGTTTGGATGCGGAGGAGCAGACGCAATGGGACTTTGACTGGAAGGTCTGTTCGTTGCGTTACGAGGAGCAGATGAAGCAGGCACAGGCCGATCAGTCTGCGCAGGAAATCGTAAAGATTGAAAGTACGGCCGACGAGTTGAATCAGCTTGCGTTTGGGGCGTACGTTGGCTTGGTGCGTGAGCAGGGAGGTTACCATTCGCGTGGTCATCGGCCGTCGTTTGGTTCCACGGTGATCGCCATTCGGCAGCAGGCGATTCGTCGCTTGGTGGCGATGGCGAAGGATCGTGAGGACCTTCGCGGAGCCGTTCAGCCCGTGTTGATCCAGGCCTTGGGAGACGCAAATCAGGCGGTTCGTTCGCTGGCCTTCGATCTACTTCCGGATGCCGGGTGTCTTGACGAAGAGCGCGCGGCCGCCGCCGTGGAATGCGGCCACACCGATTTGGCCGTTTCAGCGTTCAAGCTCTTGACCCGTTCGGCGGGCAAGCGTGGACAGAAGGTTTTGGAGGATGTCGTCACGACACGCGATGACGTCTTGGCATCAGAAGCTGGGCTTCTGCTGCTGGAAATGACCGACGCGACGACAGCGGCAAAAGCGGCACTGGAATCGCCGCACGCCGGTACCAGGGCCCTCGCGGTCGGCTGGCTGGCGGCGGCCTACGATCGTGAATCGAAGGCTAAACGAGCACTCATAGCCGCTTATCAAAGTCGATTTCAAGCGGTCCGCCGCGATGTCGCGTTTGCGCTGGCGCTCAAGAAGGACAAACATGCCTACGAGATGTTGCTGGAGCAATTGAACGAGGTCATCACGAACCATTTCCGAGCTCGCGTTCTGATTTCGATTCAGGAACTCGGGGACCCAAGAAGTCCAGAGGCGCTGGTCGATGCATTGCTTCAGGATGAGGCGAAGACGTTGGACTCACGTCTATTACTGTCGACAGTCGCCTCGTTCCGTCAGCCCTCGTCGTTGCAGAAACTTCTACCACTTCTTGAGCGTCAAGAGTGGAGGGACGATGTCGCGAATTGTGTCTTGCATATCAGTGGACATGACCAGCGGATCTTTGATCCGCGTGACGAGTTGCCCAATCGGGATTGGATGGAGCAGCAGTACGCTCGGCACGATGAGGTGCTTGCCAAGTACCTTGAGCGGTGTTTGGAGTTGAACCTCGTTGCGGAGATTCGGAACTGTCTTCCGGCTGCTCAGTGGTCGTTGAGCGACGCCGTGGATGCCGTGTATCCGACGTTGTCCTCCCATGCGGATGAAGAATTGCGTCGACAAGCTGTCATTTCGATGGGCTGGCGTTTCAAGAAGCGAAATGGGCCGGCACAAGGTTTGGTCGCTGCCTTGGAGTCGCGTGATACGCTGACGCGTTTTCATGCGGCGGTCGGATTAGCGAGGGGAGGACGCGACGATGGAATCGAATTGTTGTTGTCCTCAGTTGAGCTGATGTCCGATTTGGCATTGCGGCGACAAGCAGTGGAAGCGTTGGGAGAACTCGGTGACATTCGCGCGCTTGATCTGTTGCTCAAAATCGTGAATGAGGAAGGGCATGCGTTGCAGGATCGCGCGGCTACGGCAATTGGTTACCTGGGGCAATCCGAACAAGCCGACGAAATCTTTGCGCTGCTGGAGCGGCTAGCCAAATCCGATGGCTCGGTTTCGAATCCCGCGATTGTTGGGTTGCGGCATCTTGATACTCCGTCCGGTTGGGAGATCATCCGTGCTCGGGCACGCGATGAAGTCGGCGACCAACACCTCATCCTGCGTCAGTTGGGATACAACGATACGCCCGAGACGCGTCAACTTCTGCTCGACATGATCAAGGGCTACTGGCTTGAAGCGGCGTTGCCACCGGCCAAGCGATTGTTCGGAGACGATTCGCTTGAACCGGACTACGCGGCGGTAGGATCGGAGGAAGGCTACTACGCGGAGTCTTGGATCGAGGACCAGTTTCATTGTCTTGCGAGAGTCTGTGAACAGGGGGAAGCTGAGCGGATCTTCGAAGTGTTGCCTTCATCGATGTGCAGCGCGGAGCTTTCGGGAGCGCTGCTGCGGCGAGATCCGTTGCCCGTCGAAGCTGCAGTTTCGGCATTGGAATCCACTCGGCCGTTGGTCATTCAAACTGCGGCTTCGGTCATCGGGCGCGTTGGCAAGAAAGAGCACGGCAAGCAACTGGGCGTTGCCGTCGATACATGGTTGCGGCGGTGGGATGAGAATCGCTTGGACCTGATCCGCACCAACGATTGGTATTCCGGTGCCAATTCCGACTTGACCGAGGCATTGTGTCGGCTGGCTTGGGCAATCGGGCGAACAGAAGCGGGACGAAAGCCACTGCTTTTGTTATTGGAGAGTCATCCCGCTCAGCAAGAATTTGTCGAGGTCCGAAGGGCTGCTGCGTTGGCATTGGGTGAACTGAAGCTGACGAAGACGGAGCGAGCCGCACTCGAACCATTCATGCGGGATGACGATGCCTCGATTCGAGAAACTGTCGCGGAGGTCTTGGCGCGCTCCAACAAATCGCAGGCAGCCGACTACGCCTCGCAGATGGTTTCTGATCGCCGGTTGATGCAGCGGTTTTCGAAGCTCTCTGTAGATTTAACGAAAGTCGCAGCGGAAAATGCGGAGCACGCGCATTACCAGGCGATCGTTTTGCCCGAGTTGGTCGCGGGGAAATGCGTGTCCGATTTGCGAGCCGCCGCTTCGAATCAAGACCTCCATGAAGCGACTCGGCTGGGCGCCATCGAGGGCTTGGCGCGGATCGCCAATGGTGACGCGGACGAGGTGTTGGCTGCCATTGGGAATGAAAAGTCGATGGGCGAGGAGATTCAGAAGGCGGCATGGCGCGCCCTCCGACGATCGAAACGCGAGCAAGTTAAGAAAGCGGTTTAATCGATGGCGGACGAACAACAAAACGGCGACGTGAAATCTCCACACACCGAGGTCGATCTGAGTTACGCCGGACAAAGCGGCATGGTGACCGAGAACGGCAATTCTCGCTTGGCGCTCTTTGGAAACCTCCAGCGTGCTCCGGTCTTCTTGGACGGTGTGGTCCGAGAACCCTTGCGTTTGCGCGAGGCGATGTCGGCACTCTATGCGGTGGTGGGAAGTGACTATCGCTACGTCCCGAAAGATCGCACGGCCTACAACGCGTATCGCCGGATGCGCAATCAATCCGCGAACCTGAACGCATGGCAGGCTCAGCAAGCCTATTTCGATTGGCTGCTGCGAAATGATCCGCTCGCGTACTTGATTCTCGATCCCGTGATTTCCGTGCATCCTGACCGAATGTTCATGGAGGTGTTCAGCAAGGACGAGGGTACCTACGCAAATCTGTCGATCGATATCGATGCGTTTGATCTACAGGCAGAGCCCGTATGTGGAACGACAAACATCGATTTTAGTCAGGCCTTGCACGACAGTATTCAACGATTTCGAAGCTATCGAGACACACGCATCACCATCGGGCAGGAAGCGGTGAAGGTTTCGACAACGGGGCAACGCGATGTTTTGGAAAAGCACATCAGGGTTCCCGACTCATGGATTCGTGGATTTCTGCAGGTGCAATCGTCGACGATGCTTCCGATGGACTCGTTTCGGTTGCGCGCGATCGATCTCTACAACGTGCTGCGACATCTCCGCATGAACGGTGATCAAAAAGGGAAGCGACGCGGGCTTCGAGTCGAACTTGTGCCGGGCGAACAGCCGCGAATCGTACTCGAGCCGTGGGAAACCGTGATTCCCACCACCTCGGACATTTATCAGGGCCGACAGGCCAAAGTGATGCGTGTCTGGGGGCGGCGCCGGTTGTCGTTGTTAAAGCGTCTGCTGCCGTTCGCGGAGGATGTCGACGTTCATCTGCTTGGAAGCGGGCTTCCGAGTTTTTGGGTGTTGCGCGCTGGATCGATGACCTTCACCCTTGGTCTGACTGGGTTTACCGCATCGAATTGGTCTCAGGCTGTGAACTTCGACCTGATGATGCCTCGACAAACTCAGTCAGGAAAACAATTGCAGAAGGTCGTCAAGCATCTTTCTGATCGATGGTCCGATGATCGTGAGTCGTTGTCCGAGGCCACAGACTTGGAGGGAGCCGATCTGATCGAGTCGTTGCAAAGCGGATGTCAACAAGGGCAGGTCATGTACGACATCGGAGAGGATGTGTTTCGATTGCGCCCGTTGACGGAGCAGCCACTCGATTTGGCGAAACTCGAGTTTCGCAGCTTGCGCGAACGGACGGCTTACGATTGGGTGCATCGCAAGGACGCCGTCGCCATCACGTCGGAAAATCGAATTCACGGTACGGGGCTCGAGATCACAGGGAAAGCCGTGGTCGCAGAGGACCAACGAGAATATCGACCTCAAATGCTTCTGAGCGATGAGGGATTCGTCAGCCGCGCCGAATGTACTTGCAACACGTTTCGACAACAGGGCCTCAAGACGGGGCCCTGCACATGCTTGATTGCATTGCGGTTGACGCATGCGATGCGAGAGAAACGAAGGCGTGAAAGCGGGAGAGCGATGAAGACCGTCACCGTGGAAACGCGCACTTATAGCAAGCGGCAAGCGGCGGTCGAGAGTGTCGTTCAAATATCACTCAATCGGAAGCGACTGAAACTGCATTGGGGACAGGCGGGGAAGCCTATGCGCGTCCAGCAAATGCAATTTGAATCGGTGGAAGCAGCACGCGGTGAGTACCTTCAACGCGTGCAAAAATTGGAAAGCAGCGGCTACCTTGATGCCACTGCCTGATGGCAATCGGTGGGCAGAGATCGTTCCAAGGATTTTGAAGACTTCAGCATGGCGAGACAACGTACAGATCTTGAGACGATATTTCGTGGCATAGAGCAGGCTGGTAGCATCACTGCCTACGTCGATTCCCAATTGCGCGACCGAGGATTCATGGTCGAACGCAAAGCGACGGATGATATGTCGCAGCGGGAACTGTCCCAATACAAAAAGCAATTGAAGGAGGAAGCGGCAGAGCGTCGTCTGCTTCAGGCCGATGCATGGAAGGCCTACAAAACACGAAACATCGTCTTTCTTGGCGAAGGTGTGTTTTGGAATGACGCGCTTGATTATGACAAATGGGACTTGGAGGATGCGGAGTCGCGAGCTGCAGAAAATGAGCTTCCGCCAATCGATAAGCCACAGCAATTAGCGGACGCCCTCGGGATGTCGATCGCCGAACTCCGGCGACTGGCCTACCATCGCGACGCAGCGACGTCGATTCACTACCGTCGCTTCACCATTCCGAAGCGAGACGGAAGTGAGCGAGCGATTTGGGCCCCTTTGCCACGCTTGAAAGAGGCTCAACGTTGGATTTTGCGGAACATCGTTGAACGCATGCTGATCCATGGATCCGCCCATGGGTTCCTGCCTGGGCGGTCGATTTTGACCAACGCGGAACCGCACTGCGGAGCGCGGATTGTGTTGAAAATGGACGTCAAAGACTTTTTTCCGACTGTCACGTTCCCCCGCGTCAAAGGTGTATTTCGCAAAGCGGGTTATCGTGAGCAAACCGCGACGCTGCTCGCGCTTCTGTGTACGGAATCACCCCGGGAAATCGTTCGCGACAATGGCCGCGACATGTACGTCGCTTTGGGGCCAAGGTGTTTGCCGCAAGGGGCACCCACGAGTCCGGCGTTGACGAACGTCATTTGTTTGCGTCTTGACCGGCGTTTGACAGGCTTGGCTCAGGCACTTGGTTGGCGTTACACACGCTACGCGGATGACATGACATTCAGTCTTTCGGGTCAACACAAGGGCGAGCCGAACTTGGGACGCTTGGTCGGGTTGTGCAAGCGTGTCGTTGCGGAAGAAGGATTTACCGTGCATCCCGACAAGACGCGTGTCTCTCGCCGAGGGGGGCGGCAGACCGTGACCGGATTGGTCGTCAATGGAGAGGGGTCGCCTCGTGTGCCGAGAAAGGTGCGGCGTCAGATTCGAGCAGCGATTCACAACGCGGGTCAAGGAAAGCCATTGCGTGACGATGAGACGCGTTCAACGATCGAGGGTTATCTCGCCTACATCGCGATGACAGATCGTCCGCTGGCTGAGAAAATGCTCGCCGAGTTCAGGACTTAGGTTCCGCCGCAAGCTGAAGCCGAACCATCGAGGGCTTCTTTTTTGGGATGACGTGACATTCGTAGTCGGCGTTCGGACCGATTTGGGCTCGTGCTCAATCTCGATGTGCGCAACTCGGGCATTCGTGCACCTCATGCGAACCGTCGCCTCCTACGAGTTCACTGGGGCCAGGCCAACGCCAAGTTCCTGTGCCGTCACGCCAACCAATTCCTGGTAGGCCTCACGCACTTGATTGCGATCCACGGCTTCATCCGGACCGGTGAAGTATTCGCTCCATTCAGACTGCCAGGCGCCATCGTCGTTTTCATCGCCGACGTAAGCCTCTTTGTAGTGCTCGCACTCTGTTCTTAATTGCGCGTCCTTTCCGGCGCCTCGGTACATCGCGAAACATTGCGACATGAACTCGTTGTATTTCTGTAAGAATTGAGGCGAGAACAGCGGGGCGTAGATGTGGGCGATCTTGTCCAAGTCACGTTTCATGTCGACGATCTCCGTCGGGTCGTGCTCTTTCCAGGATCCAATTCGCATGAAATAGCACATCATCTCGTTTAGAAATGGTGTTAGCTTTTCGTAGACCTCGAGACGTTTTTCGATCACTTTCTGGTTCGACCATTGGCGATGCTCAACCTCTTTGATTCGACGATCCAACCAGACACTGATCGCCAACAGTGCGGCTGGTGTGAGCAATCCGATGATCAGCTTGACCACCTCGAGGCTGTTCCAATCGTCAGACACGATTTTGAACGTCTGGTCGATTTGTTCCTGCGCGTGGACGACGCTCGTTGGGCCGCCGGTGGCCCATAGAAATGCAATGACTACAACCGCGGTTCGCATCTTCATTCCTTGCATTCGAAGCATTGTTCTTGCCATCGTATCGACGTTTTCAGGATGTCTTGAATTCGATCAGGTAACGCAGTTTGCTCTGGTCCGTTTTGTAAACCACAAACTCATTGTCATCCACACCCGAGTGCCCCGCCTTGCCGAAGACGCTGTGATGACCGCGCGGTGGTTTGGTGAAACCCTGAATGCACTTTGCGACATGAGGTCGACCCAGGACGACGTCGGCGGCAAACATGAATGCGTGACGGCCTTTGACGGCGCCTCTTTTGCCCGCTTCCGCCGACCCCTTGGCGTTCGTGTAGTCGGCTGCCTTCTTCCAGTCGTCAGAAAAGTAGATGCCGGGTCCAAACTTGGCACCGGTCAAGGCGACCGCGACCAGCGTCTCAGGCATGCGAAGCGATTCTCGCAAAATTGCATTGACGTTGACGCTGCGAGTTCCGTGTAGCAACAACGCTGTGTTTGAATCCTTGTAGTCGCCACGCTGTTTGACGGGAACGTCGACTCGAGTTCGAGGTTGGTGCCGTGGTGTTTCGGTCTCTCCGAGTTTGCCTTTCAAAATGCGCTGTTGAGCTTTTGGTATCACGTCGCCCGACGCGCGTTGATTGACGGCCCATAGATTCTTGATGGACATTTGTTTCATTCGCTGATGACGGTGAGCGGTCGCATCCGGCCACCACTTGTAAAGCGACTTTCCGACTTTGGATGCTGGATCGATCCATTCCATTTCCAAATTCATTTCGCCAAGAATATCGGCATGGGGGTGAAGTTCGATATCAACGGCGTGAAGCGCACTTTCGAAAGCATCCAAATCGTCGTGCCAGTCCTGGATGTTGTTTTGTGTCAGCATCCAAGTCAGGGGCGCAGCACCGACGCGTTTCTTTCGCGGGATTCTACTGAACATCAGTCGCGTCAACTGCATCAGCTTTCGATCACCGACCTGAGAGTCGACATCGTCATCGATCTCTGCGATTCGCGTTCGTGCCTCATCGAGAATCGTGCGAGCCTCATCGACCGCGACTTGAGTGGGGACACTCGAATCTGCCATGCTTTGACGCGTGTAGCGAATCGTGGCAACTCGCATATCACGCAGCAGTTTCATCGTGACTGGATCGCCTTCGTTTTCGGGCGTCGCCGGTTTCGAGTTTGATGGTGGGGACTTTCGTCCGACTTTGATATTTCGCGCATCGGGAAGACCTGTCGTGCGAGTAGCCATGGGGCGGACCAGATAGCAATCCTTGCCCTTCTTGGCACGCAACGTTCGAATCCCGGCAATCGTGACCCATTCGCCTCGCTTGTCATTCTTGGCGTGAAGCTGTTTCGCAAAGGTAGCGCGAGCGTCGGTTTCGCATTGGCAAGCGATGAACTGAAAGCAGCACGTTCGGGCACCGGTGCGTCCCCACTCGAAGTACGTGTACCAATTCTTCGATTTGCGATGTTGAACGACAGCGCCGTGGTAGTACTTGTTGCTGTCCTTGCCGTCCTGTGCGAAACAGCCAAGATCGCAAATGCGGACGGATTCGAGTTCCCCGTCCTTCGTCGCTGCAGGTCCGTAGCATACGAAATCCTTTGCAATTGAACCCTCGGGATACGTGTCGCGGGGAAGTTTTTCGGGGCGACCTTGAAACGAGGGCGATTCGAGAACTTTCGGTTCACGATAGGCGGCAGAAACCCGTGAGCGTGTGGTCGTACGGGGAGGTGTCGCCGACGTTTTCTTTGCAGCACGTTTGCCGCCGGCGCTGGTGGATCGGGAGCCCTTGCCTGCCGTCGCAGATTTTGACGTGCGTTTCTTCGCTTTGGGTTTCTTGGCCGATCCTGACGACTTAGCGCCGCCGCGCGGGCTCGACGTTTTCTTCTTGGTGGCACGCTTCTTCTTGGTCGCCTTCCGATTGGAGCGAGGGGGCGTCGGCGTTTTCTTTGCGGTCCGTTTTTTCTTTGCCATGATCAACCGTTGGTCGTGATTCTGCGGTCTTGATGCACTGGTTGCCGTGTTCTGATGGGTCGGGAGAGGAGTCTAAATGTTCAAAGTATCTTTTCGAGTTCCTCAACGCTGATAATTGGAACGCCCAATTTTTCGGCTTTGACGCTCTTGGATCCTGATCCACTTCCCGCAACAAGGTAGTCGGTTTTCTTGGAGACGCTTCCGGAACATGTCCCACCAAGTTCTTCAACACGTTGCTCCCAATGTCGCTTGCCTTCGGAGAAGCCACCGCTGAAACAGAATCGCTTTCCCGTGAGCTTTCCGACACTTGGGAGTTCGGGTTCGACGAATCCCAGCAGGTCGTCGATTTCATCGCTGTTCTCGGCAAGGTAGTCGTGAATCGTCTGTGCGGTTTTCTCACCGACGTCGGAAACGGTTTCGAGTTCTTCCACGCTGGCTTTTCGAATGGCTTCGAAGGAGCCGAAGTGATCGGCGAGCGCCTTGCCCGCTGACTTGCCAGCAGCATCAACGCCGAAAGTCGCAAAGAGTTGCCACAACGGAATGGACTTCTTGGTTGATCTCGCCGTTTCGATTTGCCGTTCGAGTGTTTCATCGTCGAGTTTTTCCGGTGCTGGAATCATTTGGACGCCAGCGACAGCCAGCAATGATTGTCGTTGACTGAGACCACACGAAACCGCCGTTGGAATATCGAGTCGGTAAAAGTCGGCCGGCGTTGAGACTGCGTTCCCCTCGACCAATTGTGTGACGCGACTCTCACCGAGACCGAGCACTCCGAAGGTCGCCAGGTAATGACAAAGCGAACTGATGTTTTGTGCGGGGCAGGCAACGTTGTTGCACATCAACTCGAGCATCTGCTCCGATCCACCCTCTTCCAACGTTGTCGGTTCTTTGCAGGAAGGACATTCCTTCGGGAACGTAGGCTTGCCCTGTCCAGCGACGACACGGGTCACCTTGGGGATGATCTTTCCTGCTTTGCGAACGGCGATCGTCGAACCAATGGTGATCTGATTTCGCTCCATGAATCCAGCATTGTGCAGCGTCGCACGCGACACATTGGTGCCCGCCAATCGAACGGCGTCGAAGATCGCCACTCCCACGACTTTGCCAGTTCTACCGGTTTGCCACTCGATGTCGCTGATGACGGGTGTCGCTTCTTCTTCACGAAACTTCCAGGCGATTTTTCCCTTGGGATTTCCGGTGCGGCGGTCGCCGTGCCGACCGAGTTGCTCCTGATCTTCGAGGTTGTTGACTCCGATAATCACTCCGTCGACTTCGAAGTCCAAGTCGGGAACCCCTGATTCCATCGCCGCCAAATCGTCGAAGCGAAACGGTTTCGTTTCGACATACGGAACACCCAGTTCGCTGGTGCACCAGTTCGCTCGTTCGATTTCAGTCTTGTAGGGTGGATTGGAAGTCTGTTCCACCGCGTAGGCCACAAAGCTCAATCGCATCTGTTTCGTATTGCGAGGATCTCGGAATTGGCGAATGCCACCAGCCGCGTGGTTACGGGGGTTGGCTCGCAATTTTTCCCCTGCCGCCTGTAGTTCTTTCTGAACCAATTCGAAATCGGAGAGACGGCAAATCAATTCTCCGCGAATCGAGCACGTGACATTTTGTTTCAGTTGTGTCGGAACGCCCTCGACATACCGAACCTGTTCCGTGACATCTTCTCCGTGAATGCCGTCGCGCGGTCGAAGGCCGGCAGCAACTAGTTTGCCGTCCTGGTAGTAGATGCCAATCGCCACGCCGTCCAGTTTGTACGCTTCGTAGAAGTAGTCCTTGGCGAACGCAACGTCTTCGTCTTTGAAAGTCTTTCCAGGGATTGCCTGCATTTTTCCCGTTCGTACCTTCGTCGTCGCACCTTCAGTGGCGTCGTTCAGCCATTTGAATAGCATCTCTTCCTGCGTAGCCACATCCTCGTGACTCGCCTTTTCAAGCGAGGTCATCGGCGGATCGTGGACGATCTTTCGCCCCTCGGTCTGATGGTTCGACGCAGTCGCGGAATCGAACAGCATCGAGTCAGGACGTTGTGCTTTGAGCTCTCGCCGAAACGCATCGTACTCGCCGTCGGTGACGATGATCCCCGTCGTGGGATGCAGGCATTCATCACCCCGCTCATACTGAGTATCGAGGTGCGCGATGATTTTTTCCAATTCGTCGGCGCGCTGTTGATCGTTTGTCCGCGTACTCTTCTTCGCCAAAGCAAAGTCCTCGATCGGTGATGGCTTTTGGTTGGCATGAATATACAACGGGGCTTGTCGTCTATCTTGGGCGGGGCGGTCATTTTTCCGGCCCCACCCACCTCGAACGACAACCACGAGCCGCACCATTCTTCGAGGCATCGGTAGGGAAGCGGCGTTTGCGGCTTGAATCAGCTGTTGGTCAATGTCCCGTGTCTTCGTTAGACTTTCTGACAATCTAAGATGAGGGATGGATTGCGTATTTCGACCGCCCCATCCAACACGCGGGACCTGATGCACTCATGCCGACAATTCAAGGCGACCTCCTGAAACTCGCAGCCGATGGGACGTTTGACGTCATCGTTCATGGCTGCAATTGCCACAACACGATGGGGGCTGGGATTGCGAAATCGATCAAAGAGAAATTCCCAGCGGCCTATGAGGTCGATCTGCTGACGGAGAAGGGATCACGTGAGAAGCTGGGAACACTCACATCAGCGGTCGTCGATTGCAACGGTCATTCCTTAACCATCGTGAATGCCTACACGCAGTACAACTGGAGCGGAGAAGGACGCAACGCAGACTACGACGCGATCCGCGCCGCCTTTCGCGAGGTCAAACAGCAATACGCTGGAGCCCG
The DNA here is from genome assembly GCA_051010815.1 of Rubripirellula sp. Classification (GTDB taxonomy): domain Bacteria; phylum Planctomycetota; class Planctomycetia; order Pirellulales; family Pirellulaceae; genus Rubripirellula. The sequence continues at coordinate 636 of JBPCVD010000299.1, read as the reverse complement.
GATTGGGTATCCAATGATTGGTGCAGGCTTGGCTGGCGGAGATTGGTCGGTCATCTCCAAGGTCATCAACGAAGAATTGAACGGCGAAGATCATACGCTGGTTGAGTACAAGCCCTAGCTGAGCGATGTATCGACGCAGTTCGAAGCCCGCGAGACGCGCGGACGCGGTGTTGCAAATCGCACGGACTCGTCCTTGGAAAGACTTGTCAGCGGAGAGACGTGTTTCTGCCAGTCTTCGCGAACTGCCAGTCTTCGCGAACTGGCAGCGATCGAGCCTTCCTCTGTCACGAAACCGTGACGTCGCATCTGGGAGTCGTTTGCTTTGCGGCGACTCCAGTCAATCAGCGGAAAGACTTGATCGATTCGCCACCGTCGATGGTGAGCATCGCTTTCAGCTTCTCATTGTCCATATCGTCTTTTGAGAGTACCTGTGCGGAACCATCAAGTAGCAGAACCGTGGCTGTCTCTCGATCGCCAAAGACGTCGGACATTGGGTCCTTGTCAGAGAGTACCCAAGGTTCAGGATTCATCCAGCTGATTGCCGCGTCGTCCGGGGCATCAATCAGTACGATCGTTTGAGACGTGCCATCTTTGATGTCACGAAAATCCCTTGGCGGACCGTCACCCTCCCAGACC
>JBPCVD010000298.1:0-9105 GCA_051010815.1 Rubripirellula sp. | reverse complement strand
CATGTTGCTGTACCAATCATTCTTTCCCGGGGCCATCGTTTCCGACGATGAAGAGTCGGCCGCCGACGGATCCAATATCGACCAACCCGCGAAATCAGACGCCTAAGGCTCCGACGGCGGGGACAGGGAGCGACTCAGACACGCTCGGTTGTCGGCTAGCATCCACCCGTTCCGAAAGCCTGAAGCGACGTGGTGAAGCAGGGATGGACGTAAGATCCGATCTTCGCGAGGCTTTTAGCAGCACTCGAGACCGCACAAACAACCTTCGTCAGCTCGACAATGTGTTGCGATGGCGGTCGATTGGCTCGGCCATCGCTCGCACGCGACCCCCCGGGCCGCAGGGCCATTTTGTGATTGCAACGCGGAGCTGTAGCCAAAACGCCCTGATACGACGGGGCACCAGAGGACGCCATCATGAGCAATGAACTAACAGGACCCGACAGCTGGCAACCCCTTCATGAGGGGCGATTGCAATCGATGATCGAAGTGGCGAAAGCAGCCGGATCTCACACCTTGAGCCATTTTCGTCGTGCAGACTTGGTGATCGACTCGAAATCGGATGAGTCACCGGTGACGGTGGCGGATCGCGAGGCGGAGCAGCTCGTGCGACGGATGCTGACCGAACGCTTTCCAAGCGACACGATTCAAGGCGAAGAATTCTCGGAGCAGAGCGGCAGTTCCGCCTATCGGTGGGTCGTCGACCCAATTGACGGGACAAAGTCGTTTGTCTGTGGCGTGCCGCTTTACTCCACGCTTCTGGCGCTGGAACTCAACGGCGAACCTTTGGGCGGCGTGATCTATATCCCGGCGTTGGGCGAGATCGTCGTGGCGGCGATCGAGCACGGCTGCTGGTACCAGGGGTCCGAGGATGACGCGTGGTCGCGGGCACGGGTCTCGGGAAAGACGGAGATCAAAGAAGCGGTCTTCGTCACCAGCCAGGTGGATGCTTTCGACGGCCGGAACGCTGCTGATGCCTACAAACGTTTGGAAAAATCGGCATGGCTGACCCGAAGCTGGGGGGACGGTTACGGGTACCTGATGATCGCCACGGGTCGTGCGGAGATCATGATCGACCCGGAATGCAATGCTTGGGATGTCGCCGCGATCCTGCCGGTGGTCGTCGAGGCGGGCGGAAAATTCACGGATTGGGCCGGGAAATCGACCACGCGAGGCGGTGATGGAGTCGGAACCAACGGTCAGCTGCACGCAGAGGTCTTGGCGATGCTTCAGCCCAGCTAAATGGCCGCAAATGACGGCACATTTTGCGGCCCGGCATCCATTTACAAATCGAGCCCGGCAAGCGTAAACTGTCCCGCTTCGGATCACGCTACGCCGGCATGGCGGAGATGATCTTCTGTTCAGTGATCCGATTGTGGTGCTAGCCACATCTGCATTGGTCCCCAAGCTCTGCGTTGAATCCTCGTGTTTGAGTCCCTCTCTGACGGTCTGCAATCTGCGTTCAAAAGCCTGTCCGGCAAAGGCAAGCTGACCGAAGGCAATATGCGCGAGGGGCTCGAAATCGTCGAAAAGGCGATGCTCGAAGCTGACGTTAGCTACGCGGTGGTCCAGGATTTCATGTCCCATGTCTCCGAGCGAGCATTGGGCAAACGTGTGTTGCTGAGCCTGCGACCGCACGAAGAACTGGTCAACATCGTTCACAGTGAACTGGTTTCGATCCTCGGTCCGGTCGATCCGTCACTGCACCTCAAGAAAGAGGGTCCGACGATCATCATGCTCTGCGGCCTGCAGGGCAGCGGAAAAACAACCACGTGTGGCAAGCTCGCGCAGCTTCTTAAAGAAGAGAACATCAAACCGATGCTGGTGGCCGCCGACCTCCAGCGTCCTGCCGCGATCGATCAATTGCATGTGATCGGCGACCAACTCGGCGTGCCTGTCTTCAGCGACAAGGAAAACAAGAACCCTGTCAAGGTTTGTCAGGCCGGCGTCGAAAAGGCGAAGGCCGAAGGCGCCCGCGTCGTCATTCTCGACACCGCGGGACGTTTGGCGATCGACGAAGAGTTGATGGCCGAGTTGCAACGAATCGACAAACGCGTTTCGCCCGATCAGGTTTACCTGGTCGTTGACGGCATGACTGGCCAGGACGCGGTCAACAGCGCCGGCGCTTTCAATGAAGCGTTAGAGCTTGACGGCGTGATCATGACCAAGCTTGACGGCGATGCCCGCGGTGGTGCGTTGTTGTCGGTCAAACATGTCACGGGTGTGCCGATCAAATTCATCGGTACCGGTGAACATTTCGATGCGCTGGAGCCCTTCCGCCCCGAAGGAATGGCCGGACGCATCTTGCAGATGGGCGACATGGTCGCCGCTGCAAGAGAGGCCCACCGAATCGTTGACGAGCAAGAGCGAGAAGAGCTTGAAGCCAAAATGGCGTCAGGCGATTTCACGCTCGACGATTTCAAGAACATGATGCAGAAGGTCGCCAAGCCCGGACTGATGGGCAAAATGATGGGACTGATGCCAGGCATGGGGCAGTTCAAGGATGTCTTGGAGAGCGACGAGGCCGCTGGCGGCATCCGTCAGACCATCGGTGCCATCAACAGCATGACGATGGCAGAGCGCAAGAATCCCAAGCTGATCGACGCGACGCGACGAACTCGAATCGCGCAAGGTGCAGGGGTTCAAACTCCCGTCGTCTCCCAGTTGATCAAACAATTCGAGGTGATGAAGCCGCTGATGCAAGGCATGGCCGGCAAAGGCGTCGGCGACCGCATGAAGATGATGCAGCAGCTGCAAGCAAGCGGCGCGATGAATGACCCCTCCATGCAAGGCATGAAGGTCAAGAAGGGTACAGGCAAACGCTTGAGCCCTGGCGAAAGAGCAAAACAAAAACGTGAACGCGAACGAATGTTGCGAAAAATGAAACGGAACAAGAAGTAGCGTTCCACCAATTCAAGTTGCCGGACGTACCGGCATCGACCCAGCGTCGAAGAGGCGGCCCCAATTGGGAACCGCCATTTCGTCCCTAGGCAGTCTGACTGGAAGTTGTTTACCAACGATTGGAGTAAGAACCGCATGGCAGTTCGAATTCGAATGAAAAAGATGGGACGCACCCATCGCCCGTACTTTCGCGTTTGCGCGATGGACCAACGTAGCCCGCGAGACGGTCGAGTGATCGAGGAGCTCGGTACTTACGATCCAATGTGCCCCGAGACCGACGCCCGCGTCACTCTCAAAGGGGAACGCATCGATTACTGGATCGGTGTTGGTGCTCAACCCAGTTCAAAAGTCGCCACGCTGATCAAAAAGTACGGCACCGAAGGGACGCATCTGGACGCTCAGCGAGACGCTATGGAGCGGCTCAGCAAGCGGAAGGATTACACGCCGGCGCCGGAACCAGCAAAACCGGCCAAGAAAAAAGAAGAGGCCAAGGCTGAAGCAGAAGCCGAGCCCGCCGCGGAAGAGGCAGCTGCCGAACCCGCAGCGGACGACGCTCCTGCCGAGGAAACGGCCAGCGAGTGAGCTGTGGACGCTTGATAAACCATGCGTTTTGACATCGTCACGCTGTTCCCGTCGATCTTCGATGGATACCTGACCCAAGGACTCTTGGCGAAGGCGATTCAGAGAGATCTTGTCCAGATCGAGCGGCACAACCTGCGAGATTGGGCGCCCGAGACTCCCCATCGTCCTGTCGATGACAAGCCGTTTGGTGGAGGACCGGGAATGTTGATCCAAGTCGAACCGACAGTGAAATGTGTCGAGGCGGTTGAAGCGGTGGACGCTCGCCCGGCCAGACGCGTTTTGCTGACGCCACAAGGACGGCGGCTTGACCAACGGATGGCCGAAGATTTTGCGACGAGCGAGAGAGTGATGGTACTCTGCGGTCGTTACGAAGGATTTGACCAGCGAGTGATGGATATCCTCCAACCGGAGGAGGTCAGCATTGGCGATTTCGTCTTGAATGGAGGCGAGGTTGCAGCGATGGTTATCATTGACGCGGTCGTCAGGTTGTTGCCCGGCGTCCTCGGAGATGAGCAAAGCAGCATTGATGACTCCTTCAGCCGAGGTAACCGGCTGCTTGAGTTTCCCCAATACACAAGACCGAGAGAGTTTCGAGGCCATGCCGTGCCCGACGTCCTGCTGGGCGGCGATCACGGAGCAATCGCGAAATGGCGATCTGAACAAAGTCGCCTGAGAACGCAACAGCGGCGAAGCGATTTGCTACTCAGCCAAGAACCTCCGGATGAATCGAAATCCAACCAAAACATTGAACCCTTAGAGTGAGTAACTGATATGTCCCAAGCCATCATGGATCTGGTCGAAAAGACCGCCCTGAAAGAGAACCCACCCGAGTTCGAAATCGGTGATACCGTCGATGTCCACCTCAAGATTCTTGAGGGCAACAAGGAACGGATCCAGGTTTTCACGGGTGTGGTCATCGCTCGTAGCGGCGTGGGCAGCCGAGAAATGTTTGCCGTGCGTCGCATCGTGGCGGGTGAAGGTGTCGAACGAAAGTTCCCCGTTCACAGTCCGCGTATCGAGAAGGTCGAAGTGAAGCGAAGCGGTATCGTCCGTCGCGCCAAACTCTACTTCCTACGTGACCGTGTCGGTAAGGCCGTTCGCCTCAAGGAACGCCGGCGATCCTAGTCCTCGATTGCAGGTGGCTGCCGAACAGTCGCAGCGGACCTGGTCGAATGATTAACGCATTGAAGGCGGCGATCCCCATACAATTGGGTTCGTCGCCTTTTTTCGTTGTGATATCGATGCAGGGTGCTTGTAGTGTCCACGGCCATTCTCTCTCGCATTCATCGGATCTACGTTGAGTGGCGCTATGGGAAAATCGACCAGCAAGCGTCCCTGGGCACGCGTGGAGAACAAGCGGCAGCGAGGCTGTTGCGTCAAAAAGGCCTTGTGATCGTCGCGGAAAGCGAATCCGATCGCGGCGGCGAGATCGATCTGATTGCGGTCGATGAACGACAAAAGAGGATCATTTTTGTCGAGGTCAAAACGCACGCCACGATCAAACCGGGTCATCCGGCCGATCGAGTTGACGATAGAAAGCAGGGCAAAATCACGAGGGCGGCGTTGCGTTATCTGAAACGGCAACGCTTGCTTGGCGTTGCCGCGAGATTCGATGTTGTTGCCGTCTGGTGGACCGAGGATGGCGATGCACCCGAGCGGATCGAACACTATGAGTCGGCCTTCGACGCCAGCGGCCAATTCCAACTCTACGCCTAGGCTTCAAGAAGATTGGACTCGCCCACTGGCGACGCTGTCACGACGGAACGTTGGCAACACTCACAATCGCCCCAGCAGCAGATAGATCGTGGTCATTGCAACGCCAAGGAGCGCAACAAACATGATCATAGCGGTCGAGTCGGCGAAAACTGCCAACCATTGATTTTCGCCTTTGCGAATCTTCTCGATCTCGTGAATCCACGTCATGACGGAAAGCAGTGCGGTCAAGCTCAAACCGAAAGCACCGAGGAGAGCTGCAGTCGCGCCCCCGAGAGAATGTGGCACGACGCTACGCAACTGGAACAAGCCACCGCAACATGCGCAGAAAAGAACGAGAGCAAAAAGCGCGCGAAGCGAAAACATCAGCGGGAGCGACCCAACGCCGGATCAATCATCCCGTTCTCGTGAAAGCCCTTCGCCCTTAACAGGCACGCATCACAATGTTCGCACGGTACACCACCCACGCCCGGGTCGTAGCACGATAAGGTCCACCCGTAGTCCACACCCAACTCGCGTCCCCGTCGAATGATCTCCGCCTTGGTGAGATTGATCAGCGGAGTATGAATGTGCAGCGTCTGATGACTCTGCGTTCCCGCCTTGGTCGCTAAATTCGCCATCCGAGAAAACGCGTCGATGAATTCTGGCCTGCAGTCAGGGTAGCCGCTGTAATCCAACGCATTCACACCGATGAAGATATCCTGAGCCGAGATCGTCTCGGCAAACGCCAACGCCAATGAAAGAAAGACGGTGTTGCGCGCCGGGACATAGGTCACCGGAACGGAGTCACCGATGGAATCGATGCTGTCGGATTTCGGAACATCGATTGTTGGATCAGTCAGAGCGGACCCGCCAAACTGCGCAAGATTGATATCGACGATACGATGCGATTCCGCGCCGAGAAGACTGGATATCTCTTCCGCACGTTGCAACTCGTACTGGTGCCTTTGCCCATAGCGGAACGCAATCGAATGTGTCTCGAAGCCCTCCTGTCGCGCGATGGCCAAGCAGGTGGCACTATCAAGTCCGCCGGACAACAGAATGACTGCTTTCTTCAAAGTCGACATGCGTCTCGCTTGTGCCTCTAGTCTCTCTTTTTCCAAAGCTTACGACCGATCGACGGATTGTAATTTGTCCAATTTCCGTCAGCGGAGACGTCACCATCTATCACGGTCGTGTAGGCAGACAGTTTTGCGTCAAGATTGTCGAGATGGTGCAACGCCACCGCTTCCAAGGTTACCGGAAGCTTAGGGCTACCAAACTCGATCTGGCCGTGATGACTAACAATCATGTGTTCAAGATGCAATCGAAGCTCCGCGGGAAACGGTTCGCCGGCCTGTTCGACCGACGCGATCTTCTCGCTAAGCATTTGCACACCGATCACGATGTGTCCGACCATCTGACCGCGATCGGTGTACGAAATTTCGCCTGCGGCCGACAGTTCCTCGATTTTTCCAAGATCGTGCAGGAAAGCGCCGAACATGAGCAACTCGCAATCCAGCTGCTCGTAACGAGGCGCAACGCAGACCGCAAGCTCCATCAAATCAACGGTGTGTCGAAGCAATCCGCCGGGATAGGCGTGATGGTTGGAGACGCCTGCCGCCGCAAGACTCAACCTGCCCATCAGCGATTCATCCGCCAGGTACGCTTCACCCAAGCGACGCAGATGCACATTCTTCAAACCCCCAATCAACGCTGCCAAGCTTGATCGCAGCTGTTCTGATTCGGCGGCGTCGAACCGTTCGAACTCAGAGATATCGATTTCGCTGGGATCCATTCTTTCGATGTTCGACACGATGACTTGTAACGCACCGTTGTGGATCTGAGTCCGGCCGCGACAAAACACATAGTCGCCGCGATCGAATGAATCGAAGATACGTTCGTCTGCGTTCCAAAGCATCCCCGCAATCACTCCCGTCCGGTCGGCCAAACGGAGTAAGATGTACTTGCCGCCTTGCCGGTTGACCCGCAGCTGTTTATCGGCCGCCTGAAACGGCTGTTGAAGCTGTTGTCCATCGGTCAATTCCAACACTGGGATACGATTCACTGGTTTCGACTCGAACAGGGCGGGGCAGGGGACTCAAAAACGGCGTCAAGTGACACAAGGATGATCGTCAAGGATGCGAATTGACAAGCCCGGGTTACCTCGCGACTCGCAGCTCCGAGTCACAAATGTCGGAGTCTGCCGGCCGTCGGTGCACCGAAATCAAGTTGGAAACCCGTCCGAAAAACTGAACATCGAACCCACGCCAGCAGCCCAGCCGACCCTTCGACACGCCGCGTGTCGCTCAACATGAACTCCGAATCATCGAATTACGATTTTCCGGATCCGCCACAGCAAGACGGCGAGATCGGCCGTCTTGGTCCCTATCGGGTTCTCGGGCAATTGGGCACCGGAGGCATGGGGGAGGTCTTCCGTGCTCGGGATAGCCGCTTGAAGCGGACGGTCGCACTGAAGTTGATGAAGAAGAAGCTTGCCGCGACACCGGCGAGCCGAAAACGATTCATCGAAGAAGCGCGTTCGATGGCAGCGGTGCATCACGACAACGTCGCCACTATCTTTGAAGTCGGAGTCCAGGATGGTGTTCCGTTCATGGCGATGGAACTGCTGCATGGGAAATCGTTAGCCGACGCCATGAAAGAACAGGGCACTTTCGCCTGGGCGGATGTGTTGCGGGTCGCAAAAGAGGTCTCTCTCGGTTTGGCAGCAGCCCACCAAAGTGGCCTCGTTCATCGGGATATCAAGCCAGCAAATATTTGGTTGGAGGAACCGAGTGGACGCGCCAAGATTTTGGACTTCGGACTTGCCATTGCAGGCAACGCTTTCGATCCTTTCGCGGCGCGCGGCACCGTCGTTGGCAGTCCGGGATACCTTGCGCCCGAGCAGGCCAGGAATGAGTCGGTGGATGATCGCACGGACTTGTACAGTTTGGGCGTTGTGCTCTATGTCATGTGCACGGGAAAGCTTCCGCTGTCCTCGGGAACCATCTCTGGACAACTGATCGCCATCATTTGTCATCCGCCGAATCCGCTACAGAATTGGCGGCCGGACGTCCCCAAACCGTTGTGCGATTTGATTCACCAACTCTTGCGCAAAGAAGCGAGGGATCGCCCCGAATCTGCGGCTCGCCTTGCATTGTTGATCGATGATGTGGCCAACCGTTGTGCCACAGAGAGTCAGCAAGCTCTGCAGATTGTGACGGAGACGCCGAAGCCTCGACTGCCGACGCCGAGTCAACCGGTCAGCAAAGCTGATGCACCGAATGAACAGAAGGCCACACGATGGCCATTGCTGGTCGCTGGAGTCGCATGCTTGGCTGGAATCGCGTTCGCAACGTGGTGGCTGATGAATCCGGACCGTGACGCCAACACACCCGTTGTCGTCGCGCCGACACCGATCAAACCAGAACCAACTCGAGTCACCGCCAAGTCTCTTCAACCACTGGAGTTGGTAACCGTAACGGAAGGAACACGGACGACGATCCGCGGCCAAGCGGCGCGTTATCGTGTTCAAATCAGAAACGACGCGAAGAACGATTCGGAGGATCCTCGACAGCTCAACGCCAAATCGAAGGTCGTTGCCCAACTTGTTACGTTGTTGAAGCAACCAGGACGCTCTCGAGTCCTTCGCCCCACCTTTCCGAAGAAGATCCCTGCTTCGCAACTTCCACGTCCCGATAGCACCAAAGACTTCGAGGTTCAATTTCTGACCAGCGACCTGGCTCCGGAGACGTACCAGGTTGAGATCCAGCTACAGACGCCCGGCGGCTCCGTCGTCGCGACCGTCGAGGATCGTCTGACGATCAAGGAGAACCTGCAAGAGAGTGATTTGCTTGGTTTCGAGATACTGCGTACGCACCAAGGGAATGGCGCAGACTCTTACGTTCGCAGTGATGCCTCCGACGACTACGG
>JBPCVD010000297.1:0-4090 GCA_051010815.1 Rubripirellula sp. | reverse complement strand
CCCAAAAATCACGCTCCTTGTCGTACCTTGAATGCGGCAATTGGAAGTGATCCAACAACGGCAGCAAGTGGTCGGGGCCCGTGAAAACTTGCGAAGGGATTTCTTCTCCGAATAACCAATAGAGTTTGAAACGCTTCGTGTGCAACGTCGTGACATCGCGATTTCGACTGGAGATAGGGTGTTCGTAGACGAGAGTACTTGGCAGCAGATGCCCACTCGTCTTCTCCCAGGTCAAATCGATCGCGTGATAGAGTTGGTCGTTCTTAATATTTCGGATTTCGCCTCGTATCGGCATGTGCTCGATAGCCGGGTCAAAGGTCGTGATGCAGATGGCGGACTCATCCTGATTTATGAACCGAGCCGACAACTTGCCGTCTACCATCGTGGCGCTCTGCAACGGATAACGCCCGAGGTGCTCGTCGATCGACCTGGGCATGTAGGAGTTGACCCCCGACACTGTAAACCAATCATCAAACGGATCGTGACCAATCGGGCTTTGGAAAGAGCGATGAATTCGGTTCTCGTCCCCCTTGGGAACGACCAGGTAATAGTTGGTGACGGGATGGCTTCGCCACTTGTGGCCATTCGCGGTCGTGACTCGCTCTGACCCATATTCCAAATATCGAGCGGTGTATCGGTAGTGGGCGCAAAGATCGAATTGCCTTGCCTCGTCAAACACCCGCACCATCACGAATGGTTGTCGCTCTCCATCGACCGGTCCATCCGTTCCAAATAGCACGACGGCGTAGCTCTTCATCTGATCGCGCCGACTGACCATGTCCGCTAGGATCTCCGTCACCTGCTCCTTTCGGTCCTGCCCCTGAACGACAGTCGGCAGGGCCACCACCAAGCCCAACAGCACGGCCAAAGCGGCCAGACAGTCTCGTTGGTTCATGCGTTCCTCACGTTTGGAAATCTGCACAGGTGCACTCGCCTTCGCTGGGCGCGTGATCCACGTACCGCAACATCAGTATGCCGCGGTTCGCTGGGAGAAATCCGCTAGAAAACCGAAGACGATGAAGCGAATTCTAACAATCGGCGAGAGTGGTATCCATTTTTTGCCTACGTGCCTGAAAGGTGCATTCTTGCTTAATCTGGTGACAGGCATATCATCACGACCTACTGGCTCGCCGCTTTCAGTGGGGAGCGATACGACGGCGATCAAGCGACTCTCGAAGAGAACAACCGTGGTGTGAAAATCGCCCGAAACAACGTGACAAAAACGCTGCACTTAAGTTGAATCGGTTCGGATGATCACGAGGAAACCGAGCAGCCAGGACCACGAGCGGACCGAGCTACGAGCTCGACACGCGAGTCGCATTCCGAATGCAGGACAACATCAACCGGGAAAGTGAATTCATGAAAGCGATGCTGATCAACGCCTACGGCGAAAATGCATTTTTTGAAGAAGCGGAAGTTGAAACACCGAAAGTAAAAGCCGGCCACGTCTTGGTGAAGATCGCTGCTTCCAGCGTGAATACCGTCGACGTCATGATTCGAAAAATGGGGAAAGAGCTACCGTTATCCCCGGACGCGCCTGCCATTCTCGGAATGGACTTTGCCGGTACGATCGAGGCAGTTGGCGAGGGCGTGACCGACCTTTCCATTGGCGACGAAGTCTATGGTTGCGCAGGCGGATTAGCAGATTTGCCCGGCACTCTGGCTGACTACATGGTCGCTGACAGTCGACTGTTGGCCCCCAAGCCAAAGAACCTGTCGATGCGAGAAGCGGCCGCACTGCCGCTAGTGGCGATCACGGCGTACGAGGGCTTAGTTCGGGCAGGCATCCAACCTGGCCAAAAAGTCTTGGTACATGGTGGCTCTGGCGGTGTCGGTCACGTCGCCCTGCAGCTAGCGAAACACTTCGGAGCTGAAGTTTATGCTACTGGCGGTGGTGAAAAGCAATTGGCGTTGATCGAACAACTCGGCGCGACAGGCATCAACTATCGAACCGAGACGGTTGAGCAGTACGTCACGAAACACACGGGCGGCACCGGGTTTGATCTCGTATTCGATTCCGTTGGTGGCGCGAACCTGACGAACTCATTTGATGCGGCTGCCTTGAACGGCCAAGTTGCCACAACCGTTTCGATGTGCGAACTCGATCTAACGGTGGCCCATTTCAAAGGCCTGTCGCTGCATGTCGTCTTCATGCTGATTCCGATGCTGCATAACTTTAAGCGACAAGAGCACGGCGAAATCCTCCGCGAATTGGCTCAGATTGCCGAGTCGGGCAACTTGAAACCTGTTCTTGATGAAAACCGTTATTCGCTCGAAGAAGCCGGGCAAGCGCACGCGCGTCTTGAGAGCGGAAAAGGGATGGGCAAAGTGGTTGTCGAAAATTGAGGACCGGGGACGCATGAAAAGTATTTTATTGACAGGTGCAACGGATGGCATTGGGCGAGAGACCGCGCAGACGCTTGTCTCTCTTGGTCATCGCGTATTGCTGCACGGCCGAGATGGCGCCAAACTCGATCGCGTCGAACGGGCACTGAGCGAATTGTCCTCGGAGGCACAGATTGAAACCTACGTCGCCGACCTTTCTCGGCTGCCAGACGTAGAGTTGCTCGCAAAGTCGGTATCCGAAAGGCACGACCGACTTGACGCGCTGATCAACAATGCTGGAGTCTTCGTCGTCCCAGACTCCCTGACCCCGGACGGCCTCGATGTTCGCTTCGCGGTCAACACGATCGCTCCCTGGCTGCTCACGCAGCGATTGCTTCCGTTGCTGGGAAGTTCGGGACGCGTCATCAATCTTTCGTCCGCAGCACAGGCTCCCGTCGATCTTTCTGCGTTCACCGGGACGCGCCGACTCCCCGATGGTGAAGCCTACGCTCAAAGCAAACTCGCATTGACGATGTGGTCACGCAACTTGGCAATGTCGCTTGGGGAGGATGGACCCGCTATTATCGCGGTCAACCCTGGCTCCATGCTCGGCAGCAAGATGGTCAAACAGGCTTATGGGGTCGCGGGGAAAGACATCCGCATCGGCGCCGACATTCTGACGCGCGCGGCACTGGACCAGACGTTTGCGTCAGCCACCGGACAGTACTTTGACAACGACACCAAACAGTTCGCTTCCCCGCATCCGGACGCCATGGATCCGACCAAGACAGCGGAGATCGTGCGAGCGATGCAGGCTCTCTTGACTGCGGCTGACGCAGACCAATCCCCTAACGCCCACCTACAGAACGAAAAACGAGCGAACTAAAACTCGGCCTGGAACTGTGTTCGGAAGAGTGTGCCATCGTCTCCCACCAAGACATCGATCGCCGTGTTTTGAAGGGGGCTACCGTCGAGGGAAGTGACGTCAAAACTGATTTTCATCTTACGACTGTTCAACGGAAACCAGTTGAAGCCCATCGCATATTCGGATGAGTTCCCGAACAATCCGCTGACTTGAGAGTAGCGAAGGTTGAAATCGAGTTTTTTGGGCAGGACGAAGAATCCTCCCTCGGCATAGAAACCACGTTGAAACAGATCGTTTAACGGTAGCGGTCCGTCGCCTGAAATGTCTTCGATCCAGCGGAAGAATGCTTCGGTGTTGAAGCTCCAACCGTGCGACTTGAACGCGAAGTCGACGCCATACAGATAGAGTTTGAATTGATCAACTCTCACATCTGGAGCGAGTGCACCGATTTGAGTCAAACGTGTCCCGTCGGTCAGTCGAAGGAAGTCGGCTTCGTTGAGCGGGATACCAAACGACGTTCCGGACTGGCTCGAATAGACGAACGAATGTCCAAATCGGACGAGCGGTTTCGAACACTCAAAGTCGGTCAACGTCTTACCGAAATCTCCGAGTGGATCAAAGTAGTTCGTCCAGGCGTAGGCGAAGCGGTTGTCCGTCAATCGGTTCGGAACGTTGGATGTTTGGTAACCCGCCCCAACCATCGCTTCATAGCGCCCGGTATCGCCGAATTTCCCTCGCGAAAAGATCCCGGTCGTTCGGTCAGGTCGAAAGAAGTCGTTCGCAACGGGGCGGTCGATAAAGCGAGTCCTTCTCGCACCGAGCAGCCATTGGCGTCCCGCAGGCACCTTTCGTTTTCCGAACTGCAGTTGCATTCGGTCATCGAACGTCCAGGCCCACCAG
>JBPCVD010000296.1:0-4413 GCA_051010815.1 Rubripirellula sp. | reverse complement strand
CCTGACCTGGGAAGCCGACCTAGCACCGGCACTCGACCCAGCACCGGAGATCGTCCAAGTACTGGCAACCGCCCAACAACTGGAAATCGACCCAGTACCGGAAATCGACCCAGCACCGGAAATCGACCAGGGGGCAGTGAGCGACCGGACTTGGGGAGTCGTCCTGGCTCGGGGCGTCCTGGGACTGGAGGCGATCGCCCAAGTCGAAACGACCTGAACGACTTTCTAGGAATGCCAGGACGCCCCGGGGGTGAGGGTCCTGGTAGCAATCGACCTGGCGCAGGCGATCGACCGAATGTTGGTGATCGACCGAATGTTGGTGATCGACCGAACGTTGGTGATCGACCGAACGTGGGTGATCGACCAAATGTTGGTGATCGACCGGGAGATGGAAGGCTGCCTGGTTTGGATGATCGACCCAATGTTGGAGACCGCGATGGCAATGTCCGAATCAATACGGGCGACATCAATGTGGGCAACAAAGTGGGCGTGAACCGCGACCAGAACGTCAATTCCATTCGCAACAAGTGGAACAACGTCGACAATCGTCCGTTCGACCGAGACCACTGGGACGGAAGACGCGCCAATCGCAATCCCAACGATTGGCGTTGGCAAAATAACTGGAATTCCTACCCGCGCGGTTGGGGGTGGCAGCCCGCAACGTGGGCGACCTGCGGCGCCTGGTTCACCGGTTGGAATATGGCGAAGCCGTTCAATTACGACTACGGCACTACGGTCGTCTACCGAGACAACCAGGTGTACATCAATGACCAGCAATACGCGACGCCGGAGGTCTACTACCAGCAAGCGGAAACGATTGCTGAGAGCGTTCCTGCCGATGTAGAACCAGATCAAGTCGATTGGATGCCACTGGGTGTGTTTGCGTTGGCGGAGCAAGATGCGAACGACAGCGGAATGATGCTTCAGTTGGCCGTTAGTAAGGAAGGAATTCTTGCGGGAACCTTTTACAACGACATCACTGGAAGCGATCGTCCGGTTGAAGGGATGGTGGACCAAACCTCGCAGCGCGCTGCGTGGCGGTTCGCGGACGGCAAAAACACGGAAGTCGTGATGGAAACTGGAATCTATAACCTGACGGAAGACGAGGCGACGGCGTTAGTCCACTTCAGCCCAGATGAATCACAAACTTGGTTGATGGTTCGGCTGGAGCAACCGGAGGAAAACAACTGACCCGAGTTCGTTGCCCGGTCTCTCTGGCGATCACAACTTCCGGGTGACAGCTATCACGCTATCCTCTGCCCCCTCCTGGTGACTTCCTGCCTGCTGGCGACAGCAGGCAGGGGCGGTCAGAAGGTGATCGGATGCAAGTGGCTTTTTGAAATTGTGTTCTGGTCAAGGTCGCCTCGCTTGTCGTTGTGATTTGCTTGGCCAGTCGTTTGAAGACCCACGCCGTGTGGGATTTCGCGTTTACCCAGAACGTGATGCCAACCAACGGCAGCGTTGTTGAGATCATTCCGGCGCGTCTCCCCCGTGTCGATGAATCAACTGACGAACGCTGCGACCCCGCATCCCCATGCGTTCGTGATCGAGGTCCCAGAATCGCTGCATGTGGTAGTACATAAAGGAAGCAGTCCAAGCGATGAGGATGGCGCCCATCAGTCCTTCGACGGCCGTCATGACTCGCATCGCCCGGGTGATCGGCACCACGTCGCCAAAGCCGAGAGAGGTGTACACGACGACGGAATAGTACGTGCAATAGAATCCGTCGTGGGAGCCTTGCAGATCGGCACCTTGGTGCATGAATTCAAGGACGCGGAATCCGATCCCAAACAGCACGACCTCGAGCGAATGGGCCATCAAGCAGCCGATCACCAGGGTCCCAGCGAGCAGACGCCCCGAGAGCCATCGTCTTGGGTTTTGCAAAAGAATGTTCAGAATTCGAAGAGTCTCGTAGTGGAGCGAGACGCAAGCCAGGACGAGGAGGGCGGTGATTATCACCGAGAGAATCTGTTGCATGGAGGTATGCTCGTTCGTGGGGCAAATTCAAAGACGCGCGAAGGGAGAGCGATTTGAGTAGCGGACGTGATCGTGGGCTCAATTCACGAGCCCGCAAGCGGCGTTGGCGGAGCGAGTCACACCCGCTCAATCGCGGGATGACGCGAAATCGTTGCCGTGTCGCGCGCGTCCGCACGCTTGAGAGATTAGACTTGCAAGACCTCCGATTGGGAATCGATCCAACGAAGCGGGAATGCGTCTGCGTGAAAACGGAGTTCGCTGTCATGGAACGTGATGGGCGGGGTTTGTCGGACCCTGTTGATAATTAGGGAGTTCAATGGGCTTACTGGCGATCGTCAAGGATTCGGAACACGCAGAGGTATTGCTCCACTGGGCTGCCATCTATTCGATCGCCCGAAATACTCCGCTGACCGTTCTCTGCTGGTCCTACTCGCCGATCGCAAAGTACCCCCTGCTTGCGGATGCGGAAGACCTGGCGGAAAACGACAAGTTAGTGGAGCAGACGCGACTTTTGTTGGACAAGCTTGGGGAGTCGCTTGCCGATTTTGAAGCCGAAAAGTCAACGATTCAGCGTGCCATCGATGCGGATTGTGTTGCGGCGACCATCGCGGAGATCCGTGCCGGCGACCATCAGTTGGTGGTCGGTTTCGCCGACCAAGAAACGATCGAGACGGATGTGCTCTACGGCGATGAGCCATTGCTGCATCTTTCGCCCATCGAGACGGTGTTGTTCTACCGAGAGGGAACGCTACCGACGAAAACGAAAAAGATCGCGTTCGTCTCGGCGGATAGCGCTCACGACCAAACCATTCTCGAAATGCTGGGGAACGCGGATCGTAAGGCCGGGATTCGATTGACCTTGGCACGACTGGAGGAGGAGTCCGGCCCCGAGGCGGTGGAACTCGGACGGCGCGAAGTCAAACGAATGATTCGCAACGCAGGATGCCCGGAATCAGGAATCTCCAACCGCTGCGTATTTTCTCGCAATGACTGGCCCGCTTTCGTCAAAACGGCGAATGAGAATCATCTGATCGTCGTCGGTGCGAATCAGCAACATCTCCTTCGCAGGTTGACCAATTACACGACCAAGCCTGGGATCGCTGCCGTTAAGCGTGCGCCACCGCTGAAGCGGTTGTCACGCATGACGAAGACCCGATGGCAGACCATGTTGAGTCCGGCTGACTATGCGGACATGATGCAAGGTTTGCGTCATGGAGCTGAGCTCAACGCCGACTTTCTGATCATGCTGGGACTGGCTGCCGCCATTGCTTCGCTGGGATTGTTGCAAGACTCGCCCGCGGTTGTTATCGGTTCGATGTTGTTGGCACCATTGATGACGCCGATGATCGCTTGTGGTTTGGCGATTGCCCAAGGCAACATGAAGCTCGGACGTCGATCCATGGTGTCGATCGGCATCGGATTCCTGTTGACCCTATCGGTCAGTTTTGTGATGGCACTGATCGCGCCTGGTGAAGAAATCACCATGCAGATCATCGCGCGCGGAAATCCGAACATGTTGGATCTTCTGATCGCGTTGCTGTCGGCAGCAGCTGCGGCCTACGCATTGGCGAGGCCAAACGTCATTGGGGCTGTTGCAGGCGTCGCGATCGCGACCGCATTGGTCCCACCGCTCTGTTCTGCTGGGATCTCGCTTGCCTATGGCGAGTTTCTCAATGCTCAGGGGGCGGCGCTGCTATTCGTTACCAACTTGGTCGCCATCATCGTCGGAGCGGCCATCACGTTTCGGTTGTTGGGAGTCACGTTCGCACGTGTGGGATCGGTGCAAAGGCGGTGGGTCTATCGCATCACGACGATTATGGGCGTCACGTTGATCCTGTTGGCCATTCCGTTGCAGCGAAGCCTTGATCGATTGATTGAACTCGGTAAACC
The DNA here is from genome assembly GCA_051010815.1 of Rubripirellula sp. Lineage (GTDB taxonomy): Bacteria > Planctomycetota > Planctomycetia > Pirellulales > Pirellulaceae > Rubripirellula. The sequence goes on along the minus strand of JBPCVD010000296.1, from coordinate 546 downwards.
ACAGCCGGTCAGCTACCCCCTGACCAAGTCAGTCGATGACGCATTGTGGAAGTACTTGCGTCAGAAACCGGGCATCGAGATTGTAGCGAGCGGCCGACCGAGCTCGCTGTTTGATCGGGCCGATGTCGTCATCGTGTTGTCGGCACCCGAGCCGATCGATCGCGATTTTGCGGAGGGCTTGGTCGACATTTGTCGGACGGAGATGTCCGCGCCTGAACTTGCAGTCGAGATCCACTGTTTTCTTAATGCCTGGCAACCGGAAAGGGGCGAGGTTCCCGGGGCGATCCTTGCGATACCGGACGAGGAATGAAAAAAGGCGTCTCGCTGCTAGGAGCGAGACGCCGGTGTGATTCCTTTGGGAGTCAACTGCGAATCAGCTTCGCAGGATGACGTCGAACCCAAGCATGAATTGGTCATCCTGGTTGCCATCGTTAAACGGCTCGTTGGTTGAAGGGCCGTCAAACCAATCTGCACGCAACTCGGGCCGGAAGACCAAGTTGTTCGTTGGGGAGTAGTTCACCCCCAACGACAGTGAGTAGAAGTCGC
>JBPCVD010000295.1:0-3392 GCA_051010815.1 Rubripirellula sp. | reverse complement strand
GCATGAGTGATGCCTCCGGTAGCGGTACGATCTATCGCATTGCTCCGAGCGGATTTCAGTCCAACATTCCGAAGTTCGATTTGAGTTCGGATGCGGGAAGGATCTCGGCGTTGATGAGCCCGGCGGTCAATGTTCGGGCATTGGGTTTCAAGGCGATTCGCGAAAGACTGCCTGAGAGCTTCGCTTCGATTTCGTCGTTGCTGGACCATGAAAATAGCTTCTACGTGGCACGCGCGATCTGGTTACTGCCTTATGCCGGTGATGTGGGGATGGAGAAGTTGTGGTCGTTGTTAGATCACAAAGACCCTCAAATTCGAATCACGGCTTTTCGTGCGATGCGACGCGCGTTGAATCAGGTTGATGATCCGGCCGTGGTCGAATCGAGCCTGGCCGATGCGCGAAAGAAGTTGGTCGCTGACCCGTCGTCGGCTGTACGCCGTGAAGTCGCTTTATCGCTTCGCGATGTCGAGTTTGGTCAGTGTCGTGATTTGTTGGTCGCACTTGCCAAAGGGTATGACGGCTGGGACCGCTGGTATTTGGAGGCGTTGGGTACCGCCTGCGATGGGAAGGAACGCGAGGCATACGAGCTTTTGGTCGGTGACGCGACGAGTGCGCCCGAGGAATGGGATCGTCCCACGGCCGGAATTGCGTGGCGCTTGCATCCGACCGCCGCCATCGATGCGCTGACAACACGGGCCATGTCAGCAGAGATACCGACACCAGAGCGAAAGCGGATGATGAACGGACTTGCGTTCATTCAAGATCGACGTGCAGCAGAGAATATGCTCGCTTTGGCGACGACAGGTCCCGAAGATTTGCGTGGGCTTGCGGCCTGGTGGGGGAAAAGTCGCGACACCAACGATTGGAAGGCGTTTGGGCTTGGAGATCAGTTTCCGGAACCGCCACCGGTCAGCAACAGCAAGAAGAATGCGACCCGCCCGCAGTTGCAGTTTGCATTGCCAAGCAACGCACTTTTTCAAAGCGATGGTGGGGACGTCGAGATCGACATCGATATCACGGATGCGAATCGTCTGTACTTGGTATGTGATTCGGTGGAGGCTGAGCCGATCACGGCAGTGTGGGTGAACCCAGTGCTCACGACCGATGACAGTTCCGTCTCTCTCGCTTCCATCGACTGGGCAATGGCTTTCTCGGGGTCCCAAACCAGCTACTTTCTTGACCCTGCGAATAAGCCGAAATGGGAACGTCCTAAGACGCTTCCGCAGCCCAAGGTGTTCGCTGATCTTCCCGGAAAGCAGGATAGCCAGTCGATCGAAGTCAACGCGCGGTCGGGCATCGCTTACGACATCGCAGGAAAGGGCTTCACTCGTTTGCGGGTACGCGGCGCCGCCTCCGATCCAGAACGCAAGTCTGCGATTCGATTCGCTGTCTATGCGGATTTCTCACCCACCGGCGACAAGATTCCGGGATCACCGGTATTGGCGACCATGGAATCGGACGCAACGTTAGGCCGAGCACTCTTTCTTTCGGATCGACTCGGGTGCGCGAAGTGCCACATGGCGGAAGGATTCGGAGGGGAGATCGGGCCCGATCTAACTCAAATCGCAAATAAGCATGCGCCGCCCGTTCTGTTCGAAGGAATCCTGCGACCGAGCGCGGCCATTGCGACCGGATTCGAAACCATGACCGTGTTGACCGTCGATGGACAGGTCTTGAATGGCCTGATGATTTCGGCCGGAGATCCGGTTGTTTTGAAGGATGCCAACGGAAAGATTCACTCGACGGCGCAAGAGGATATCGAGCAAATGCGTTCCGGCCAGGTATCGATCATGCCTGAACTCAAGGAGCAATTGACGGCGCAAGAAGTTGCTTCGCTGGTCGCCTATCTGCAGGACATGGCGCGTCAGGAAGAGTGATTCTCTGATGGTTGGCGACGTCATCTGCCATTGATCCCGCGAGAACGCCCCTTCTCTCGCGTTTGATGGCGAGGTTGGATCATGCAATCGGATCATGCAGTCGGGGCCGCGCCGTTTTGGTTTATGATACGGCCAAGGTTCTCAACGCCTCCTCTCATTCAAAGGTTTAGCGATTTGTTGATTCGATCTCTCGTTGTGAGTTTGTTGGCCTTCAGCAGTTTTACCTCCACGGGCTTGGCGGATGACCCCACTCGGCCCAACGTGCTGTGGATCATTGCCGAGGACATGGGACCGGAACTCTCATGCTATGGCACCCCGCAGGTACACACGCCTGCCATCGATTCATTGGCGGATAGCGGGATGCTGTTTAACAATGCGTTTACCGTCACTCCGGTATGTTCCACCAGTCGGTCGTCGTTCATGACTGGAATGTACGCAATGTCGATCGACGCGCACCAACACCGCTCGCATCGTGAGGGAACGAACCCTCTACCCGATGGGGTTCGTGTGATGACGGATTGGTTGCGCCCCGCAGGCTACTACACCGCGAATATTGTCAATTTGACGAGTGATCCGAAGCTGGCCAAGTTCTACAAAGGAACGGGAAAGACCGATTGGAATTTCACCTATCCCAAGGGAGAGAAACCGTTCGATATGCCTCGCAGCGGAAGTCTGGATGAACTCAAAGAGCACCAACCCTTTTATGCGCAGATAAATTTTTCAGAAACGCATCGCGGAGGCGCGTGGAATGAATCTCATACGCACATCGATCATCCTGCTGATCCCGAGAAAGTGGAGTTGCCACCTTACTATCCCGATCATCCGGTCACGCGGGCAGTGTGGGCTCAGTATTTGAATGCTGCGATGTCCGCGGACAAGAAGGTCGCGTTCATTCTCGATCAACTGAAACGCGATGGGCTCGATAAAAATACGATCGTGCTGTTCATGGGTGACCACGGCCGCGCGATGCCGCGGGGAAAACAGTGGCCGTACGACAGCGGCTTGCACATTCCCTTGGTCATCCATTGGCCCGAAGGAAACGACGCGTTGCCACCTCCTCGTGGATACAATCGCGGAACCACTAGTGATCAACTCGTCGCCTCCATCGACCTGCCTGCGACCACGTTGGCTTGGGCTGGCGTGGAGAAGCCTGAAAAAATGCAGGGCCGCGTGCTATTTGGCGACCATGCTGATCCACCCCGCGAAATCTTGTTTGCCGGTCGCGATCGCGGCGACGAGACGGTGTTTCATATTCGTACGGCTCGCGACGCGCGGTACCGTTACATTCGAAACGCTTATCCAGAGCGTCCATTCTTTCAACTCAATCGGTACAAGGAATCGTCCTATCCAATCATTGGTTTGATGAGGCATCTCCATTCACAAGGCGAACTTGACGGGCCGCCCGCAGTGCTGATGGCCGAGAGTCGCCCGGTGGAAGAACTGTACGACTTGCAGGCCGATCCGCACGAGATCAACAACCTGGCCGCCGATCCTGCTTACCTCGAAACGAAAGAA
>JBPCVD010000294.1:0-3714 GCA_051010815.1 Rubripirellula sp. | reverse complement strand
GCAGAGTTAACAAAGGTCGGTGTCCTCATTTCATTCGCAGTTCGCTCCGGGCAGTATCAGGCGAGAAACACCATCGACCAGGTTTTGCTCGTGGAAGTGAATCATCAATCCCAGCGGAATGTCGACCAACTTCATGCAGCTCACTAACTGTGCTTTGTGAATCAGCTTGACTGATTCCACGCTTTCACCTCCACCAACAAACAATCGTTGGCGAGCAGGTCGAACCGAACCGCATACTCTTTGCGGAATTGCTTCCAATGCACAACGACAGATCCTTGACTTTTGACTTGATAGCCTCGCAACTCCAACTCAATCCTCATGCACCACTCGTATATCGATTCGAGAAATCCGGGACCTTTCTCACGATGAACTTCAATCGCAGAGCCAATGACCTCGCGAGTTATTTCTGATGCCTGAGTAAACAACCGATGCATTGAACTATCCTTTGGACGAAGATAGCGAAGCAGACTAAGAAAACAGAGCTCTTTGTTATCTTTGTTCCCTCCTGTTCAATCAGGCTTTAGAAAACATTCACTTAGTCAGTGGTCGGTCAAAGATTCAGATTTTCATGGTAGCTATTCAGCGTGTTTCTTGAAGAATTCAATGACGTGTTGGGGGTACTTGGCGAACTCGGCCTTGTGCCTGCCGACCTTCGATCCGTGGGGCGTGACCGGCCACTCGGTCTGAACGTTGAAACCGGAATTCTTGAGCGACGAAGCAAACTCTAACGCGATACTCCAGCGCGTGTCGAGCGTGCCGCACATGACGAGGAACGGTATCTTCTCGGCACCGTCTGCCATAGGACGCTCGGCGACTTGCGCCACGCGAGCATCAAACAGTCCACTCAATCGCGCAGGAATCTTCGTGACGTTCGTCGTCGAGGAGAGGAACGCCTCGGCGTTTTCGACTTCACCGTAATCCTCGATCAGCAATCGACCATCGGGCGTTGTCCACGTTCCTGCCGCAAGCGGCGCGCAGGCATGGACCAAGTCCGGATTGCCTAACGCAAATCGATGTGTGAATTGTCCGCCCATCGAGTAGCCGGTCAGCAGAACCTTTGAACGTAAATTGTATTTGCCTCGGACCTGCTGAAGAACTGCCTTGAGGAACGCTTCCTCACCAAGCATGGGGAACCGACTGACATTCTTGTCTTTCACAACGAAGTCGGGCGTGATCAGAATCGCAGGCAAATCAAGTTCGTCGGCCACGCGGCGCATGGCGATGGCCTTCGGATTCGTCACTCCTCTGCCTCCGCCACCATGCACGACAAACAACGGCCAGTAGGTCGCTGACGGATCGAAGCCCCTCGGCAGAAAGACGCTATAAACCCGGTCGGAGTCGTTGTACTTGAAGGTGTGCGTCCTTGGACTTTCGTCCCCAGCCGCAACGTCGACTTGCAATCCGACGGCAAAAAAGAAGCTTGCCAAAACCACCCGTTTCCATGCATGCATGAATCCGCCTCCTTTTCCAACTGTCTCCTGGGCGGCGGCAGAGGTTTCTGAGCCACAGAGGCACAAAAACACTGAGAATGCTCTCATATTGCCTCGCCTCTAAGTTTCGAGCTGCCGTCGTTTCCGTTACCTACCAAGTACGGGACAAGCGGAAATCAGACACAATATTTAGCGAGTTTTCTACGCAGCCAAATTCTCGCCATTCTTCGCCCACTTGTTGCTATTCTGATTTTGCCAAAGAAACTCTGACGATCTGGTGATCGTTGCGAATGATGATGTGCTTGTTGGCGAAGGCAGGATGGCACCAGTTCACCATTGCGTTTGCAAATCTCTTGGCGCCGTATCCCGACTCGGTATCGGGCTCGATCAGCTTGGTGCGATCAATGACCTCAGGCCCATCGGGTGAGAACCGGATGATCAGCAATTCGCCGTCGTCGGTGGCCATGAAGTACTTGTCCTGGTTTGCAACCAAGAAGGCCGATCCCCAGCGACCTTGCCGTGTGATCTCTTTGTTCTCCCAAACACGCTCACTGTCACTCAGCCGAAGCCCACGAAACTCGCCGTAACTGCACGTCCCATAAAAGTGATCTCCTTGGATGATCGGCGTCGTGATCACGGAGTGTAGCCCAAACGTTTGGTGAGGCCTCTCGCCCTGGCCCTTCACATGCCAAACCATTTTTGCTGCTGGCTTGTTGTCGTCGAGCTGGACCAGCATCGAGCCGTCATAAAACGACGAGACCAGAATCTGTGATTCACTCTTGATCGGAGTCGCGATGCACATCGCAGATTGGCACGCCATCGGCACCTCCCAGTAGATCTCGCCAGTCTGCGGATTCAACCCGCGTAGAAACTGCGGGTCCCAATAGATCAGCTGTCGAACGCCGGCATGGTCAAAAATCACAAACTGCGAATAGCCGAGATCGTAAGTCGCGTGACAAGCGTTCCATACCTCTTCTCCTGTCATCTTGTTGTAGGCCCGCAGCTGCGGCGCATCCCGGCCGCCAGGAGCGTAAATCACGAGATCACCATCAATAATCGGAGCGATCGATGTTCCGAAGACGGGAATCAGCAGGTCATACTTTTCGCGACTATCGATCGACCAGATCAATTCTCCGTCGTTGATATCGTTGCAACGAATGTGACCGACCGATCCGAGCGTATAGACACGATCTCCATCAATCGTTGGAGTGGCTCGCGGGCCGGTTCGATAAGATCCCATGACTTCACGGTAGTGGGTTTCCCATTGGTCGACCCATCGTTCTTCACCCGTCTCTTCATCGAAACAGATGATCCGTTCGATTGCTTCGGCAGACTCCGTTTCGGGTTTGGGAAAGTAATCCATCGTGATCACTTTCCCGTTACTCACGACCGGGCCCGAGTATCCGGCGCCAATGTCAATCTTCCAGGTCGGTCGCAATCCCTCTTCAGGAAACTGATCGAGGATTCCGGTCTCATTCCAATTGGCCAAACGATCTTCGCCGCGCCACTGCGTCCAGTCCTCGGCCGGTGCCGAGAAGACGTTCGCGAACATGATCAGCACCGCCGCGAATACAGTACGTAACTTGCACATTTTGGTTCTCCGTATGGTTGCCGGCAGAGTATGTTCCACTCGCCGTACCAACGCAACGCGGACGCGTTGCAATTCAGTCGCCATCGCCACGTTGTCCGTTCAAAAACCCCGTTCCTCCATTTCGCCGCCCAAGCGAACCAGAGAAAACAATGCGCAAAATGTTGACGCCAGTTCCATTCGGTTTGGTCGGAAGTCATATCAAATACCTGGTAACCCGCAGCGTGAGCGAGGGACAGAATGAAGCGAATGGGCCCCGCCCATGTCCCTCGCTCACGCTTCGGGTTACCGGTTCTGCCGCTCGTTTACGTACAGCGTCACACTTTCAAGATCATCTTCGTTTTGAACCCAGCGAATGCTCCCTCGTTCCGCCCACCAGTTGTCTCGGCTCGGGTCAAGCGATTTCAAGCAACGTGTGGCGTACGACTTGAGGTCCACACGAATCTTCTTGGGGGTTGTCTCTGGCGCGGATACGACAACATGAACATGGTTCGATCGGCAATTCACCGCATGCAGATGCCAGACCCGATGCTTGCATGTTTCTTTGATCTGGTCTTCAACGGCACGACGTTGCGAAACGCTCAGTCGAATGGCATCTTCAGCCATTCGTGATTCGCATTCGGTTTCAAGTTGAGGACTGGGAAGTTTCCAGCCGCGTTGAAAGTCAACCCAACCACGAGCATCTCCCGGCAACCA
>JBPCVD010000293.1:0-33475 GCA_051010815.1 Rubripirellula sp. | reverse complement strand
AGGCCGGTGATCATCTGTTTGCAAGTCTCCATTTCAGTGTCGGATGGTAGCCGCGACAACGTCGAGAGGAATAGTGTCTCGATACGGTCTTGCTCTGAAAAGAAAGGTGCCTCGAGTGATGCCAGGAGACCGATCTGTTGTGGATTGGTCGCAGCCAGAATCTCGGGACCATTCATCATCCCCAAGACCTGCACGACCCCATGCGGGTAGGCTTGTGCGGACGATCTGGTGGACCTCATCCGCGACAGGAACTGCTGTCGCGCGAGTAGATCAGCCGAGGTCGAATTGGTCGTCGAGGGATGGCTGCGGCGATAGACGTTTTGTTGCAAGCTGTCAAAGTACTGTTCGGCCGTCAATGTTTTGACGGACATCGCGGAAAAGGTTTCGATCGGCGGCCGATCTTCCGTCGCCACGCGACTCGTCAGACCGTAGGCTCTCGTTCGAGCGAGCGTCGCGTAGAGTTTCCGTAAATCGAATCGCAATTCGACGAAATGGTCTGCCAGAAAGTCGAGCAATTCGGGGTGGCTGGGATCGTTCGTAGCGTCCATCGCGTCGACGGGATCGACTAGTCCTCTGCCAAACAGATGCGACCAAGCGCGGTTCACGGCCGCCCGTGCAAAGTAAGGGTTGTCACGCGATGCCATCCAGATCGTTAACTGTCGACGCCGAATGTCTCCAGGGTCCTCCTCGGGCGGTTCAGAAACACCCGGGTAACGAGGAACCATGATTCGATCCGACTCTGGAAACGTCAGTTCGCCACCGACGCGATCCTCGATCATTGCCTGGCGACCCGCAGACGTATCCCCCTGCTTCAACTGGCTAAAGAACGCCGCGTAGTGCCAAAAGTCATCCTGGGTCCAGCGATCAAAGGGATGGTCATGACACTGAGCGCACTGCAGTTGAAGCCCCATGAAGATTCGCGACGTGGCGGCTGCCAGTTTCTCGGGCTCAAGCGAGTGAGACGTGTAAAAGATCGCCGGGCCGCTGTCCCCTGCGCCGCCAGCGGTTAAGAAACCACCGACCAGGTAGTCATAAGGAACGTTCTCACGAAATTGTGAACGTAACCATTGATGGAGGGCCGTGACGTTGCCTTGCTGCTGTAATTGATTCTGTGCGTCCGGCGGCAAAAGTATTTCATTCCACCGAGATGCCATGTGATTGGCATATTGCGGCGAGTGCAGCAGTTGGTCGATTAGAAGTGCCCGCTTACCCGGCGCGACATCGGCTAAGAATTCACGGACGGCGGCGACCGGAGGTGCGACACCGGCGAGATCGAGCCACACTCGTCTGCAGAACTCTGCGTCTTCGCTTTGAGAGGTTGGTTCGATGTCATCCCGTTCCCAGGCTTGTTGCACGAGGGCGTCGATCCGCTGCACGGCCTTGTGCATGGAATCAGACTTGAGACTCTGCGACGAAGCGGGCTCAGCCCGAGTAATCTCGGCGCCGCCCGTTGCCAACAAAGTTGCCAACATCATAAGAACGAGAAGCTGCCAGCAACGATGCATCGACGATCCGCTAATTCGAACCCAAGGAAAACCAACTCATTTATACCAAGCGGTACGGTTCACTTCAGTCGAATTCAGTCGAATTCAAAAACGATGCCGGCCTCACTGAACTGAAATGGAGTCAAATTCGACACGTGTGCCAGGATCACCAACCAGACTTAACTCCAGCACGTTCACCGTTCCCTGCCAATCTTTGGATTCCGGAAACGGTACGGAAATCGCGGACCAATCTTCGCCGCCAGGAATCGTGAAGGTCAGTACCGGACTCGCGTCCGAGCCGTTCACGCTTGCTCGAAACTCCACTTGGACCGGATGATCGGCTCGCGCGGTTACAAAAAGCGAGCCTCGATTCTTGTCGGTGCTCAGGTTCAAGCCGTCTCGACGGATCGTCCCCTTCCCGTCATTGAGTCGGAAGTCGAGATAACCTTGGCGTCCGGCTAGATTGCCAAGCGCCGGTTCAGCCGACCAGCCTTCAGTCTGCCATCCGCCACAATCGAAAGTGAATTGCAGGACGCCGTCGTCGGGGTCGCGTCCATTGATCTGCTCCCATTCGTCGGAGAGTCCGTCGCCATCGGAGTCCGTTCGGACCCGTTCGTACTCGGGATTGACGGCCTTACCCCATTTTTGGTCGTTGGCTTGAAACGCGAGCTCTTCGTCAGACTCTTCCCCGACTCCGGCATCACCCGCGGCTAGCCATTGGTCGAGGAGGTTTCGGTGTCGTTTCAGCTCAAGGGCATACTGAGGATCCTCCGCCAAATTCTCGAGCTGGCTGGGATCGGCTTTGACGTCGTAAAGTTCTTCAGCGGGGCGTTCACCAAAATAGATCTCGGTGAGCTTGGGCGACAGCGATCCGTCGGCGTACATCTCGCGCAGGTTGCGGACATAGTCTTTCGGATCTCGGTACTGTGGTTGCAGAAAGATGCGATCGGTTTTGTAGTTGCGTGTGTATCGGAAGCGGTCCGTTCGAACCGTCCGAACCCGATCAATCGTATGGTCGAGACGATCTTTCGCAGCAGCAACCGAGCCGCGTGGCACGAACTTCTCAGAGAAAAGGCTTTGCCCTTCATAACGATCAGGGACGTCGACTCCAGCCCAGACCAGTGTGGTGGCTGAGAGATCAAGCATGTTGACAAGGTCGTCGCGAACGGACGGCGCCGGGATGTAAGGGTCTGGGCCCGCGATGATGAACGGCACATGTAGTCCGCCCTCAGTCGGCATCTGTTTGTGGCGGACCAGATTGTTTGCTCCATGATCGCCGAAGTAGACGACGATCGTGTTGTCTGCCAAACCCGCTTCTTGGAGCCCGCTGAGGACTTCACCGATGAAGTCATCGTCTTTGCGAATTGCGTCGTAGTGCTGCGCAACGACTTGATGATAGAGTTCGTTTTGGGGGTAGTCCGGAGGTACCGTGACCGTGGCTGGATCGACTTTGCGATCGGCCGGGAATTTCGTCGTATTGTTCTTGCCACCGGCGGTCTGAATTTGGCCAAAGAAGGGTTGGTTCTCTTGCAACGTTTTCCACGGTACTGGGGATCGGGACTTCTTGAGCAAGGAATACGTTGCGGGCTCGTCCCATATGAAGTTGTAATCCGTTTTGCCCAGATTGAACGTGAAGTAGCCGCTCTCTTTGACAAGCTGTGGCAGCAGTTTCAGTCCTTCAGGAAGGTAGAGTTTCGCCGGTCCACGACTCGAGCGATGTTCGTGTGCATTGAAGCGAATCTGATTCTGTCCTCCCATCAATGCTGAGCGACAGGCGGAGCAGACGGGGGCCGGAACGAACGCACGGGAAAACAGGACGCCGCGTTCTGCCAGCGAGTCTATGCTTGGCGTCGCTCCTTGGTTGATTGGATCCCCGTAGCAACCCATCCACGGTGACGTGTCCTCCGCGAACAGCCAAAGAATGTTCGGGCGAGTCTTCTTTCCGTCCACGGCTCGTTGTTTTGCCGGAGTCGATCTCGGATCCTCGGCGTTTCGTGAAGCTTTGGGCTGCTGGGCACCCGCGGTGCAAGTGAAGCAGACAGCTAGCATTAAAAGGGAGGTGAGTTGAGCTTGGGACGACATGGATGTTCGAAGGAGCGTGGATTGGGCGGTCTTTCAAAGCCTCAGCATACATGTTGCGATCTTGCCCCGGGGCGAATCACGCCCTGAAACCAGCGACGAAGCAGCGCGGATCGACCGCAATGCTCAAGTTGTTCCTCGGGAAGGACCGATCTCAAAAGGGTATGCGTTGATCTCGGCGGCCGTGAAACCGGCGATTGATCCGTGAAACCGGGAGTGGAAGATGAGATTGCCAATGACAACCAACCGAAGGGGTATCCTGCTGACGCTACCCGCTGCGGTTGTGGCAATGCTTGCAACTTTCGCTCCCGCAGAAGCTCAGCAGTCGCGAAGGATGTCGAGCGTTGAGTCGCTCATCGTCGACCTTCCTCCGTTGCCAGCTGCCGGTATGGCGACGGCAAACATTGCGAACAACGACACTGAGCCCGTGGTCAATGTCAGGGGAGGCCAAGTTCATCAAGGAAACGATGCTGGCTATCTAATCGACGATGACGAATTAAGCCAAACGATGGTCAGCGAACAGGTTGCTGGCTTAACACTTGAGTCGTTGGAGTCGATCGCGCTTTCCGCGAACCCTTCGATTCAACGGGCGAGCGCAATTGTTGGCGCCGCACGTGCGCGTGCGCTCCAGGTTGGTCTTCGACCCAATCCGGAAGTTGGGATCGATTTCCAGCAATTGGGTAGTGACGGGCTAGCGGAGCAATACGGAGTTTTGGTTCGACAAGAGATGGTTCGTAGTCAAAAGCTTGATTTGAATCGTTCGGTAGCACTCCACCGAGCGGCCGTCTTGGAGCAGCAACTCGTTGCCCAACGCCAACGCGTGTTGACGGATGTGCGAATCGCCTACGTCCGCGCTTTGAGAGCTGAACGTCAAGTGACCTTGAGCGGACAGATTGCAGAGATTGCGAGACAAGGTGTCACCGTCACCCAGGAACTGTTGGACGCCGGGGAGATCGGTCGGGCTGATCTCCTGCAAGCGGAAATCGAAGTCGAGACGGCCGCGATCTTGGTTCGCAATGCCGAGAACATGCAGTTGTCGGTGTGGCAAAACTTAGCCGCAGTCACTGGGCAAGCGACTTTGGAAGTCCAGCCCCTGGCAGGCGATCCCGCTGATGTGGATGAAGAGCTGGAGTTTGAGTCTGCGCTTCAGGATCTGCGAAGTCGCAGCCCAGAAGTTGCCGCCGCGTTGTCCGAGATCGAGCGTGCAAGGTGCAATCTGAAACGACAGCAGATTGAAGTCAAACCCAATGTGACAGTTCAGGGATTGATCAACTGGCGCGACAATGGAATCGGAGGTGATCCGGATGGCGCGATCAGCGTTTCCCTGCCGTTGCCATTGTGGAACAAGAATCAGGGCGGCATTCGCGAGGCACGCTATCAGTTGGGTGCCGCACAGCACGCGCTGAGTCAGGTTGAATTGGAACTCAAGCATCGGATGGCACCCGTTTTTGAACGCTATCGAAACGCGCAAGAGCAGGCGAAACGCTATGAAGAAAAGATCCTTCCTAAGGCTGCCGAAACACTCGAGTTGACTCGCCAGACGTACGAACTGGGGGAGGTTAGCTTCATCAATTTGTTGACCGTGCAAAGGACCTTCGCCAACACGCAACTCGCCCATTTGGATGCTCAGGAAGAACTTCGCATCGCCCGAGCTGAAATCATGGGGCTTCTGCTGTCCGGTAGCTTCGGTAATGCGGGGGCAGCCGCGCGATAGTTGAAGTAGGTTCATCGCGTCCTGCGACAAGGGAGCGCGCTTCGTTGACCCAGTCTGGGATGGGGATAGAATGGAGCGAAAGAGGCAGCCGAAAATGCTGAGCACCAGATATTCTTCACTAACGCGACTCACGACACTTCGAAAGCCGAAGTTGTCGTCGTTAGTATTGATTTGGGTGTGTTTCAGTCAGTTTCCGATTCCGATCGTTCATTCGCACGCGACTGCAGATGAGGACTTTCAGTTGGCTGCCCATCTCGATCTCAAGCACAAATGTGCCGAGGTTGATTCCGAGTGCCTGCATTGGCACTTGTTGATGCCCTGGGAAGTCGTTGATGACGACGACGGGGAACCGGGACCTCACCCTTCTCCACTTGGGATGTGGGGCGCGGAGGGGATGACGATGATCCAAGCTCCGTTGATCGATGTCGGTTTGCCGATCTCGTTTGACGTGCCAGTCGATGCGACTGCCGAGCTAGCGTTCTCACCTCGTACTGGTCCCGTCCGTCCTGCGGGCGACTTCTTGAACACCTACTCTGGCGTTCCACGCTGCGCACTCCTTTGCGTTTCTTTGCGTTGATTTCTGTTTGACCGGCAGGTGTTTTGAAAACGCGTTCACGTGATCACCGTCAGGTGATTGTCGTGATCAATGGCGATTCGCAACACCTCCATGACGTTCGCAATGACGTTCGTTCTTCGTCGGTCTTGGTGGTGTCGCGTTGGCACGACCAATCCAGCAGTAATCATTTTGTCAACGCAGTGAGACTCGATAGATATGGTCAAGAAAACAATCACACTCGTCGCGGTTGTTGCCGTGACATTGGTCGCCATGTTCGCATGGCGTGGTCGAGCCCCAGCGGACACGCCCATTGCTTCACCGCAATCGGAACGGAATTCGTACGACACAGGTGTTGTGGTGTTGACCACGGCGTCGCTCGAGGCTGCCGGTGTCGAATCGGTGGTTGTCGAGGAGGCGGAGGTCAATCCCGTGCGAACGATTGCGGGCCGTATGGAGTACGACCAGGACCGACATGTTTCAGTCAAGGCTGCTTGCAACGGGATTCTGACGGATGTGCTCGTTCATCCTGGCGATGTCGTCGCAGCGGGAGACGTCGTTGCGATCGTCTACAGCTCGGAGCTCGCCTTGGCGAATTCGAAAGCGATTCACAAGTTTGCCCAGCGAGACCTCGCATCGACGGAGTATCAGTGGCACAAAGGGGTCTGCGATGGTGTGGCCGAGCTTGTGTCTTTGATTCGCAATGGCATTGCACCGACGGTGATCGATGAGAAGCTCCGGCGAGAGGCATTGGGCGCGTATCGCGAGCGGTTGGTGTCCGCCTATACCCGGAGCCGCCTCGCGAAGCAGGTTGCAGAGAGTTCCCGATTAGCGGCGACCCGAGGTGCAATTTCAAGTCGGCTTCAGCAGGAGCGGGAGACCGAACGGCAAGCTTCCGAGGCTGCGATCGTCGCTCTTCTGGAGCAGTCCCACTTTCAGGCCAAGCAAGAGTGCAAGGAGAAGGAGGCCGAACTCGCGAGTGCGGATCGGGAGCTGGAAGTCAGTATTCAACGACTGAATGAGCTTCTCGGGCCTGCGGCGGATCGGGTCACAGTCAAGTCGCTCGCTGCAAGCAGTTCCGACGACGACATCTCCAGCGTCAAGTTGCTATCTCCCATCGCGGGAACGGTGGAGGAACGGCTGTTGACGACGAACGAAAGGGTGACCAATGATTCGGCAATATTCACGATTGCCGATACCCGTCGATTGTGGGCGGTCGGAGATTTACGCAATCGCGACTGGAATGCGGTCGAAGCGAACCCCGGGGAACTGGTGACGTTTCGCGTACCGGCCATCCCAGAGACCGAATTCACCGCTGAGATTCTTTTCGTCGGTCGGCGGGTTGATGCGTCAAGCGGTGCAACGCCAATCGTGGCCCGCACGCGGGAACAAGATCGCAGGCTACGGCCGGGAATGCAGCTACGCATGACCGTGCCTGTAGGACCGCGTCGTAGATCGCTTGTTGTTCCAAACTCCGCGGTGGTCGCGCATGAGGGCAAGTCCTTTGTGTTCGGGGCTGAGTCGGAAGGCCGATTTCGTCGGATTGATGTCGCGATCGGTGAGACCTACGACGGAGTTACCGAGATCGTGGGCGACATCCGTGCGGGAGATCGGATCGCTTCGACTGGTGTCTTCAAGCTGAAGAGCGCGTTGCTGCTCGCCGAGGAGGCTGAGTAGATGCTACAGAAACTGATTGAGTTCTGTTTGGAGAATCGATTCATCGTCATCGTCTGTACTGGACTGATGGCGATAGCAGGCGTTCGCAGCGCACTGGTGTTGCCGATTGACGCGGTGCCGGACATGACCAATGTCCAAGTCACCGTCATCACCGATGCCGGCTCGTTGCCTCCGGTCGAGGTGGAGCAATACATCACCTATCCGATTGAAGCGACCATGAACGGCTTGCCAGCCGTCGAGGAGATTCGAAGCGTTTCGAAATTCGGAATCTCGGTTGTGACGCTGGTCTTCCAGGAGGGGACGGACGTGTACTTCGCACGCCAAGTCGTGTCCGAGCGATTGCCTTCCGCGGCATCAGCGATTCCGGCCGGCTACGGCACGCCTGAACTAGGTCCGTTAACGACTGCGCTGGGGGAAATTCTGCAGTTCGAAGTTCGTGGCGACGGCTTTAATCCGATGGAGTTGCGATCGCTGCTGGAATGGCAGGTCGCACCCAAGTTGCGAGAGGTGTCCGGTGTTACCGAGGTCAATACGCATGGTGGTTTCTATCAGACATTCGAAATTCGCCCTGACCCGGATCAAATGGCTTCCAGTCACATTGGGTTGGATTTGCTCTTCACGCGGCTCGCTGAAAACAATGGATCTGTCGGTGGAGGATACGTCGTTCATCATGACGAGCAGCGTTTCATTCGAGGAGAAGCATTGCTGAAAGGCGTCGAGGACATCAACCAGATCATTGTTCGACGCACGGAGAACGGAACACCGATTCTCGTGTCCGATATCGCAACCGTCGACGTCGCGCCCATGACCCGGCAAGGTGCTGTGACTCGAGACGGTCGGGGAGAAGCAGTGACGGGATTGGCCATGATGCTGGTCGGTGAAAACTCAAGAGAAGTTGTCGCCCGAGTGAAGCAGCGACTCGACGAAATTGGCACGACTTTGCCGGACGGCGTGTACTTGGAGATCATTTATGATCGTTCCGAGCTGATTGGACGCACGTTGCGAACCGTGATTCGCAACTTGATTGAGGGCGGCGTGCTTGTGGTCGTTGTATTGCTGCTGATGTTGGGCAGCATTCGCGCCGGCCTGATCGTCGCTTTGGCGATACCTCTGTCGATGCTGTTTGCAGCCAATCTGATGGAGGTGGCTGCAATCTCTGCCAGTTTGATGAGTTTGGGGGCGATCGACTTTGGGCTGATTGTCGATTCCTCCGTGATCATGGTGGAGAACTGCATGCATCGGCTGGGAGAGGCTGCCGGCTCGACACGAACGCGGATGCAGGTGATTCGTGACGCTTGTATCGAAGTTCGCAAACCGACGTTATTTGGCGAACTCATCATCGCGGTCGTCTACCTGCCCGTGTTAATGCTTCAGGGTACCGAAGGCAAACTCTTTCGCCCGATGGCGCTCACGGTGTTGTTCGCGTTGCTGGGATCGCTCATTTTGTCGATGACTTTGATGCCTGTCTTGGCATCGATTGCACTGCCAAAGAAGCCGAAATCGGGCGACGTGTGGTTGATCCGAGTCATCAAGATTTTTTACCGACCGCTTGTTCGCCTGGCAGTCGATTGGCCCGTGATCACAGCAGCGATCGCGTTGGCCGTTTTCGGATTGAGCCTTCCGGTCGCATCCAGGCTGGGTGCTGAGTTCATGCCGCGACTGGAGGAGGGTGATCTGTTGGTGGAGGCTGTCCGGTTGCCCAGCGCGACGATCGAGGGTGCCACTGAAATGAGCACTGCGATCGAATCGACGTTGTTGACAATTCCGGAGGTGAAGACGGTTTTCTGTAAGACAGGGCGTCCCGAAATCGCGAACGATGTGATGGGAGTTCATCAGACGGATGTCTGGGTGATGCTCAAGGATCGAGAGGCATGGCGCGAGGGTCTGACCCGCGATGCTTTGATCGAAGAAATGGACCAGATGCTCAATCGTAACATCGTTGGCGTTTCATTCGGATTCACTCAGCCCATCGAAATGAGAGTTGACGAGTTGGTCGCTGGCGTCAAATCGGATGTCGCCGTCCTACTGTACGGTGATGACTTGAGTATCCTGGCCAGCAAGTCAAAGGAGATCGAACGTGTGCTGCAGCGGATCGACGGTGCTGCGGATGTTCGAGCAGATTACCAAGCGAATCTACAAACGTTGACGGTCAGACCGAAGCGAGAAGCGATTGCCCGATACGGCATCAATACGTCGGCTGTACTCGATGCGGTTGAATGTGTTGGAGGACGCCATGCGGGCCTCATTATCGAGGGACGCGCGCGATACCCGATCATGATTCGGCTGCCCTCACCTTGGCGAGATGAGGTCGAGTGGCTTGAGCAATTGCCGGTGAGTGAAATCGGAGGTCGCCCCATTCCTCTCCGCGAAGTCGCCGACGTCAGTCTCGAAGAAACCCCGCCCACAGTCGAGCATGACAATGTCAGGCGACGGACATTCATTGCCGCGAATGTACGCGGCCGAGATGTCGCGTCTTTTGTGAGTGACGCGAAGCAGGAGGTCGCGTCTCAAGTCACCCTGCCGCCTGGTTACGAGATTCGTTGGGGCGGAGATTTCGAGAACCTTCAATCTGCAAGTCAACGATTAGCGCTGATAGCCCCAATCGTGTTGCTGTTGATCTTTTTACTGCTGCACACCACGTTTGGAAGTGTTTCTCTGGCGTGGTTGATCTTCCTTGCGGTACCGATGGCAGCGAGCGGCGGCGTGTACGCGCTCGCGCTGCGAGGAATGCCATTCAGCATTTCGGCGGGCGTTGGGTTCATCGCTCTTTTTGGTGTGGCTGTCTTGAATGGTTTGGTTTGGGTGAGCGCGGCGGAACGACGTCGCGCATCAGGCCAGGATTTGCGCGAGGTAACTGAGCAGACAGCATTGAATCGACTCCGCCCTGTCTTGATGACGGCAATGGTTGCTAGTTTTGGTTTCGTTCCGATGGCACTTTCAACGAGCGACGGAGCGGAATTGCAGCGACCGTTGGCAACCGTCGTGATTGGCGGACTGATCACGAGTACGCTTTTGACATCGTTGGTGATTCCGGCAATCTATCCTTGGTTTGTTCCCAAGACTGAGTCATCCGCATGATTTGGCAAGGAAGAGGTCAGGTCGCTGGCATTCGATCAATGACGCCGTACACTGTGCCCCTGCTTTTTCATGGTTGAACAATTCTGTCATTGCGCGAGTGGAACTCTCTTACGATGAATGAACGACGCATCATCGATCTCAGTTTGTCCGTGGACTCCCACCTTCCCAACGCCCAAGTAGATCCGTACAAGTCGATCGATGTGGAGGGTTGGAATGCAACCATGTTGCACCTCTATTCCCACTGCGGCACACACATGGATGCCCCTTTTCACTTCTTGCCGGATGGGGAGACGATGGAGGCGTTGAACCTGCAAGCGTGTTGTGGTCCGGCACGCGTCGTGAATCTAGCGCCTGTTGAGGCGGCAGAATTGATCACGGTAGATCGGTTTCAGGCTGCTCTTCGATCTTCGCTTGAACCGGGCGAGCGTCTTCTGCTGCGTACCGACTGGCATGAGCGTTATCCTAGCGCCGAGTATCGAGATCGATTACCAAGAATTTCAATCGAGTTGGCTCAGTGGTTCGTTGAGCAGCAGGTGCGTCTTGTTGGCGTCGAGCCACCATCGGTGGCTGACGTGAACAACTCCGCGGAGCTGACTGATGTCCACCAAACGCTGTTTCGGGGTGGAGTCGTGATCGTCGAAGGATTGTGCAATCTCGACCAAATCCCTGGTGAGCAGTGTGACTTTGTAGCACTACCGCTGCGGATCCTGGGCGGTGACGGTTGTCCTGTGCGGGCCATCGCAATGGTTGGCGATGAGGAGCCGAATCCATCGGAGTCGTTCGGCTTCTCACGTCGATAACCTTCGATGCCCAAACGGTTTATTGAGATCTCTATCGCGTTGCCACGACGCCGTCTGTATTCACCGCCGGTCAGCATATTCACGACGAGATATCTGAGCCGAGGAGTTCGAATCAGAATCGCTTGGCTCGAGCGCTTCCACGAACGACTTCGCAGCTTGGATGTCACGAGGTCCAAAGAACTTGATGTTTCCCAGGTAGCGTGATTCGATGCGATTGAGCTGAGCGAGTTTGTCCCACGCGAGTCCATTGGATAGATGCCAGGCGGCAGCTTGCGCCACATCTTGTGGCAATGCACCTCGTCCTAACTGCCGACACAATTCGGCGACCCTCGTGTCATCGGTAAACGAGTCGATTGGAATCATTCGGTACGCAATTTTAGGATTCGGTTCCGGTTTCCCATGCTCGAGACATACGGTGCGCGCGACGAGCTTGCGCTGTTTTTGGGGCGCGACACGCATCACTCCCATGAACCCGTTGCCGACGCCCTGCTGAAATTGGTTGCCGCCACCGTTTCCAAAACCCTGTTGATTGCCCTGCCCTTGTCTTCCGCCAGCATCAAATCCGCCGCCAACTCCTTGCGTACCGCCGCCACCGCCTTGTTGCCCGCCACCAAATTGTCCGGCCCCTTGTCCTCCGTTCTGGCCAAATTGAGCCAGCACGGGGACGGCAGCGATTGCATCAGGAAGTTGAAGATGCAAGACGCGGTCGGTTTGATTGCGAATCAGTACATTGGCACGCTTCGCGTCAGCCGGTATGAAACGGACCGTAACCTCGCCGGCCTCGATCGCGTCGAAGAGTTCCGTCGCGACGTCTTCCGCCGCGGCCTGGTGTGTGTCGTGGAATCCGATCGCTAGCAGCGGTAGGAGAAGTCCGATGGCCTGAATGTGTCTCATGTTCTGTACCTCATTGAACTGAAAGCGATGTTTCAGTCGGCGCGTATATGCAGACGCCATGCCAAACGGTTCCGCCAGGTCGGAAGGACCGATTTCGAAGTGAAATCAGCATGCATTTTCAAAGACACGCAATTCCTCACCCGGTCAAGATTGAACACTTGGTGCGTTTCGCAACAGTTTCATCGCGGGTCGTGATGCCGCTCGGGGTATCGAGTAAACTCCTGCCGTGAAACACGGCTTCAGAAGACTGAATGCTCGCACTCCTGCACCCATTTTAAGAATTGCGAAATGCGATACCTCCCTCTCATCATCGTGCTTGTCGCGTGGTCGACGCATTCTCTGAGTCTGAACGCGCAGGATGCTGCCGACATCGAGAAGGGAATCCAACAGTACGCAGTGGTCGACCTCACGACCAATCTTGATCAACTGTCCGAGAAGCAACGAAGGATGATTCCATTGCTGATCGAGGCGGGAACAATCATGGATGATTGCTTCTGGTACGAGGCATATGGAGATGGACCAAAACTGATGAAGTCCATTGCGGATCCACTGCTGCGAAAGTTTGTTGGGATCAACTACGGACCGTGGGATCGCCTTGATGGAAACCGCTCTTTCATGAGCCGTTTCGGCCCCAAACCGCTCGGCGCCAATTTTTATCCAGCTGACATGACAAAGGAAGAATTCGAGGCATCGAATTTGACTGGCAAGGACAGCCTCTACACGTTCTTGCGCCGCGATGATGCTGGAGGGTTGAAAGTCGTCCCGTATCGCGAACAGTTTGCGGATTCGATGAGTCGAGCGGCAAAATTATTGCGTTCCGCTGCCGAACTGGCGGAGGACGCTGGGCTTCGACGCTACTTGATGTTACGTGCAGATGCTTTGCTGACCGACGATTATCAACCGAGTGACCTGGCGTGGCTGGATATGCATGACAACACGATTGACGTGGTCATTGGCCCAATCGAAAACTACGAAGACAAATTGTACGGCTACAAGACGGCGCACGAGTGTTTTGTCTTGGTGAAGGACAAGCAGTGGAGTGCGCGACTAGCGAAGTACTCGAAGTTCTTGCCGGCGCTCCAGGCGACATTACCTGTCCCGGACAAGTACAAGCAGGAGGAGCCGGGGACCGATACGGAGCTGAATGCTTATGACGTGATTTACTATGCTGGCGACTGCAACGCGGGATCGAAGACGATCGCCATCAATTTGCCGAATGACGAACAAGTCCAACTTCAAAAAGGAACTCGACGGCTACAGCTCAAGAATGCGATGCGGGCGAAGTTTGACAAGATTCTGATCCCCATTGCTGACGAGCTCATCGCAACAGATCAGCGGGACCACGTGACATTCGATGCTTTTTTCAGCAACACGATGTTTCATGAAGTGGCACATGGACTGGGCATCAAGAACACGATCAATGGGCAGGGTGCGGTTCGATCCGTGCTAAAGGAACACGCTGGAGCGATTGAGGAGGGGAAGGCTGATATTCTGGGATTGCACATGATCAATCAGCTTCACGAGCAGGGTGAGATCACGGCGGATCTCAGCGACTTTTACGTCACCTTCATGGCAGGAATCTTTCGCAGTGTGCGTTTCGGCGCTTCGAGTGCGCACGGAAAGGCCAACATGATTCGGTTCAACTTCTTTCGCGATGCCGGCGCGTTCGAGCGTCAGTCGAATGGGCGTTATCGAGTCAACGTGGCGAAATTTCGAGATGCGACACGCGATCTATCTTCTCTGTTGCTACAGTTGCAGGGGGAGGGAGATTACGCTGGTGCCACGCAACTGGTCAGCGAAAAAGGTGTGATTGGTCCGCAGCTTCAGGCGGAACTTGATCGACTGACTGAAAACGGAATCCCAGTGGATGTCGTTTTTCGGCAGGGAGTGAAGGTGCTGGGATTGGAGGAATGATCCAGTGGGGTGAATTGAGTTGCTTGCCGGTCTGAGTCATACTCTCGACCCGATTACTGAGATCTGCAACTCCCATCCACTTGGAGATAACTTTGATGGTTCGAACGCTGGCTACCCTCGTTGTTCTTTTGGCAACGTCTTGCTGTTTCGCGGAAGAAGTTTCCGATACTGCCCCGGCTGAATCAGCCGATATGAAGGTGATTTTCAACGGCAAGGATTTGTCAGGCTGGGACGGAGATCCAAGCATGTGGTCGGTGCGTGACGGCGCGATCCACGGCGAGACGACCAAAGAGAATCGCGCGAACGGAAATACTTTCATCATCTGGGAAGAGGGCACCCCCAAAGATTTTGAGTTGCGATTGTCGTTTCGTTGTACCGCTGACAACAACTCGGGAATTCAGTACCGCTCAGCCCGTTTGCCGCAAGCGAGCAACGATTGGGTTGTCAAAGGCTATCAGCACGAGATTCGAAACGAGCGTGATCTGCCGAATGTCCCCGGATTCATCTATGACGAAAAAGGCAAACGCGGGCGAATTTGTCTCGCCGGGGAGCGCGCGATTTGGGAACCAGACGGCAAGAAAGTTCTGAGTACCGACCTGATTGATGCTGCGGCGTTCAAGGAACTGATGAAAGTCGACGACTGGAATGACGTGGTCATTATCGCGAAAGGGAATCGTGTCTTGCACTACTTGAACGGCAAGTTGATCCTCGACTTCACGGACAATCATCCTGAGTTCGCCCTCAGTGAGGGTGTCATTGCTCTGCAGTTGCACGCGGGCAATCCGATGTGGACCGAGTTCAAAGACATCCGAATTCGGATGCTTGACTAGATCACATCGCGAGTTCACTCGCTAAGAAAGAGAGGGTGCCGTCGATGGAATGGCGGCATGGGTTGGTTCCGTTGCCGGGACGGCGAGTCCCCGTTGGTAAACGGTCACAGCAACACCTGCCAGGAAAAACAGGAACATGTGGACCATCGGGATGACCATGACGTCATGGAACATTCCGTTGCAGGCATAGGCCGCAAGTATTCCAAGAACGAGTAGCCCGACCCACTGAGATTCTCGACGCGAGGGAATCTGCCTCGCCAATTGCCATCCAATGCCCGCGAGCATCGCAAGCCAGGCGACGAAAAGCGAAAGCCCGATCAGCCCCGTGTCGACTAAGACCGACAAGAAGACGTTGTGTTGGGCATAACGACGCGCTTCACCTAGTGGCAGGTTGTAGCTGCGGTTGTTGTGGTAGCGACTGTTGTGTTCAAAGTAATGCCCGAAACCATGTCCAATCAGCGGATGGTCTTTGAACATCTCGAGGGCAACCACGGCGAGCAGTGGTCGTAGTTGAATTGACTTTTCTGCGTCTGCTGCGGAGAGGTTCTTCTCTCGCTTCATGCGGACCAGTTGGTCCTTCATGCCCATGACAGAAGCTCCACCAATGACGAACACCGCGGCCAAGCCAATCACTCGAACCCAACGCGGCGAATAGACCAGAATCACAATGCCCATCGCGAGCAATGCGCCCATCCAAACGCTTCGTGTTAGCGTGGCGTAAATGCCGCCCAGTAAGACCAATCCCAATGCCACGAAGAAGAGTTTTTCTCGCCGACCGGCGAAGATCGCTCCCAACGTGGCGGCGGTGACGGCGATGCTAATGACGATTCCGTTGCCAGCGGGGTTCATGAGGGGACCGCGTCCGCGCCCCAAGAATAGCCAGTTCTCGGGGTTACGGATGTAGGTTGGGAACACAAATTGATGCAGGCCTGAGATCTCGAGCATCGCGGTGATTGCCAGGTACATGCCGAGCACGATGGAGCCCACCAGCATCCAGCGAACTTCCTTTCCTCGGATGTCGACCAAGCGAGCGATCGTGTACATCCCGGCCGGCATGACGATGTAGAACAACCAACGTGCGACCGGCGAGCTTCCTGTGGGGACTGAGCCACCGCGAATCGCACTGAGAAAGAACCAGACGACAATTGCCATCACAAGCCAATCGATGCGGTTGAGCTGGGGTGTGCGTGTATAGCTGAGACGCCAGCCAATTGCCGCTAGCCCGAACATTGCGAACCATAACACGCGGTCGAGGCTGAAGAGGATTGGGCCTTCCACGGCAAAGAAGGCCGGTCCGAAGATGGTGCCAACGATCAGCACGACCATCGCCATGACCAACACCCTCCCCCGCTGAATCACTGGCAACATCCACACAAGGCCGGCAATGGAGAAGAGAGTGACTAGCAGGTTCATGTCAATTCGTTGCGGTGTGGCCGCTTCGTTTCAGCAAGGGGCAGTCCACGATCAGGCGAGCAGTTGCCGTTCGTGTTGTAGCGATAGCACCGATTCTCAGTCGCCAATGCGTCCGTTCGATCGGAGCCAAGTCATCGATTTTGAAGCTTAGGTCACAGAAACGTGCCTCATGCTCAGACTCAGGCAGCGACCGCACCAAATCTGCTCACGCCGCCGCGGCAAGCCGTCGCCAGAGCGATCGAGCTGCGATCTGATCGAGTCAGCGAGGCGGCATCGAGCGAGCCAGCCAAGATCATGACGCGTGCGAATCGATCGGATGCCGCCGGCGTCGCTGATCGAAGAGGACGGCCTGAACTACGCGGATGCAGCCGGTGCGTCAGCCGTTGCGACGGAGGGAGCGCTGAGGTCGATCGGAGGGCGTTCAGTAAGACGCCAAGGCAGGATCACCCAGAAAGAACTGCCGCGGCCAAGTTCGCTCTCAAAGTCGACCTCGCCCCCGAGCAATTTTGCCAATTCCTTGACAATGGACAGTCCCAGACCTGTGCCCGCAAATTCGCGTGTCAGGCCTTCACCATCCAACACTTTGCGGCTCTGGCGGAACTTCTGAAAGATGATCGGTTGGTCCTCTTCGGCAATGCCGACACCTGTATCACTGACCAGCAATTTGAAGCGTCCGTTGTCCAGGTCGGAAACCTTCACCGTGATCATCCCACCTTCGGGCGTGAACTTGATCGCGTTGCTGAGCAGGTTGTTGATGATTTGCCCCAACTTGTTGGGGTCTTGATGCGCTTTGGGCAGGTCTTCAGGAACATCAACCGATAGCGAGATGTTCTTGTCCTCCGAGAGTGAATGAATCATGTCGCACTGCGCCGAAACGAGTCGCGCAAGGTCGAACTCGCTCGACTTGACCTCCATCTTGCCGGCTTCGACTTTGGCCAAATCGAGAATGTCGTTGATCATCTCCAATAACAGTCGACCGCTCTTTTGAATGTTGGAGGCGTAGCGTCGCTGTTTGTCGTTCAAAGAGTCGATGCCCTGCAGAACTTCAGAAAAACCAATGATGCTGTTCAGCGGTGTGCGCAGCTCATGACTCATGTTGGCGAGGAAGTCGCTCTTGAGTCGGTTGGCCTCGTACAGTTGCAGGTTCAATTGAGCAAGCTGATCCACGCGTGCGTCGAGCTCGTTGTTGACCTCTTGGATTTGGTCCTGGGTTTCCGTCAGGTGCCGAAGCATTCGATTGAAGGCATCCGCTAACTCGCGGAACTCGTCTTCGGTTTCGATCGTGGCACGTTGGTTGGTATCCCCGTGCGTAATCGCATCGCTCACGTCCCGCAGGTGGTACATCGGGTAGAGAACCAAGTGACGCACGATTGCGTGGAGAACAAACAATGTGACGGCAACGATCAGCATCCCCAAGGCGACGACAACGGCGCTGATGGCGGTCGTTTGATCGTGTGTTTGTTTGTAGGGCATCGTCACTTTGACGACGCGGAACGGGTATTGGGCGGCAAGCTTGTCTGGATCTTCGTCGGGATCGAAGGAGATCGTTGCACCAAGTGCCGAGTGACACTGCATGCAGTCCATGGTGAAGAAGATCGGCGTGTAATAGATGTACCGGTCATCGACGGGGCCCTCTTCCGAATACACGGGCGACGCCAAGCTCGGACCGATCTGACTCATCGGTTCGTTTTCCGCCAGGTCGATCGCCTTGGATATATCGGGTCGATCTTCCCGGAAACGATCTGCCAGTCGGTTTCGGAAATCGGTGTCGAGCTCGCGCAAGCGGGCGACCTCGCGCGGGTTGGTCGGCGGTGCGATCGCGGGCAAGTTGTCGTACCGAATTGGATCCTCTAACGCCAACAACTCGTAATCGATACTGGTGTCGAGATTCTCGTCCAATACCAAGGCGCTGCGGAGTGCGCGGAGCGTCTCGCGTTTGCGCTCGACTTCGTCAACAGGCTGGTTTTTCGACCAAATCGCCTCATCGTGTAGTCGCAAGACTTCGGCCGCACTGAAGTCACGTGCTCGCGTTCGGGTCGTATTTTTGACCAGTTCACGCCCGAGTTTTTCGACGACAAGGAAGGCGCCGAACATCAATACCATCAGCGCGGAGCCAAAAAAGAGCAGGCATTTCCGCTCCAGGCTCATCGACGCAAACAGTCCTTGAAGCAGCCGAATCATGGGCGTTTAGCGTAAATGGGGGGTATCAAACGCATGTCACGGAGTTTGACTGATTTTGGCATCGGCGGGCACCCGAGTTTTTCGCCCGGTGACCGACAAAATCGGCAGGTGGAATGCAGAACCCGCATTTTAGCCATTTTTCGCTTCTTGCCCCGGGATTTTCGGATAACTAGCATGGGGGCTTGCTTCAGACCCGGGAGACCATCCCGGGCCACCGAGCTACCCGTCCACCCCAATGCACTCGCATGCGAGATCCACAGTCCAGCTGTGGAGGAGTCCAGCAATCATGAATCGTAAGGTCCGACGTATCTTTCAGTGGACGCTTGTCGTCACGCTCACGGCCATCATGGGGCCGAGTCCTGTATCTGCGGGATGGCTGTTACATCGTATGAAGTGCAAGCAGCAGAAAGCGGCCGCTTGCTGCGAGCCGGCTCCGAAGTGCGAGCCAGTCTGTTGCCCACAGCCCGTGACCGCATGCTGCGAAGCACCCGCGCCAGTCGTGTCGAACTGTTGTGGCGGTGTCGTCACCGAAGGGGTAGTCGTGGAGACACCCCACGAAAGTAGCGATGCTTCGGGGCATTCGATTTTGGAAGCCGCTCCTTCCGCGCCATCGGATGTCTCCGCTGATGTGATGCCGGTACCGACCGAGTCGCCTTCGGATGCCGAAGTCGCGCCGCCTGCTGTCGAGCAGCCGGACCCCGAGACACCAGCGGTTGAAGAGACCGTCGCCGACGAGCCTGCGGAACGTGCCGTCGAGCCAGCTGCCGAGGAAGTTCCCGCTGAGGCACCGGCCGCGGTTGAGCCTGCTGTTGCCGAAACTCCCGCTCCTGCCGAAGAGCCAGCCGAACCTGCTCCCGCAGCGGTTGAGCCGGAAGCCGAAGTTGCTGCTCCTGCCGAAGAGCCCGTACCTGCGGATGAACCCACAGCACCAGCGGAGCCAACTGAAGCGACGCCGATTGAAAACCTATTTGGTGAGGCACCGACGGAGGCTCCTGCAGAGGCACCTGCGACTGAAGCTCCCGTGGGCGACCTGTTCGGCGAACCTGCCCCAGCCAATGACCCTGGCAATGCCGTGGACGATTTGTTCGGTGAACCTGCCGCAGAGACACCGGCTCCAGTTGAAACACCGGCTCCAGTCGAGACAACTGAACCTGCGGTCGACGATCTGTTTGGCGAACCCGCATCGGAGCCAGCTCCTGCGGATTCCCCAGCTCCGGCCGAAGAGCCTGCAGTAGACGACTTGTTTGGCGAGCCAGCACCGGCTGCAGAAGTTCCCGCGGGTGAACCTGCCGTGGACGATCTGTTCGGTGAACCTGCTCCTGCGGAAGTTCCAGCCGAAGAGCCTGCTGTTGACGACCTGTTTGGCGAGCCAGCACCAGCCGCGGAAGTTCCAGCCGAAGAGCCTGCCGTTGACGACCTGTTTGGCGAGCCAGCACCAGCCGCGGAAGTTCCTGCAGATGCACCTGCCGTGGACGATCTGTTCGGTGAACCCGCTCCTGCGGAAGTTCCAGCCGAAGAGCCTGCTGTTGACGACCTGTTTGGCGAGCCAGCACCAGCCGCGGAAGTTCCTGCAGATGAACCTGCCGTGGATGATCTGTTTGGCGCACCCGCTCCAGCCGAAGAGCCTGCTGTTGACGATCTGTTTGGCGAGCCAGCACCGGCTGCGGAAGTTCCCGCGGATGAACCTGCCGTGGACGATTTGTTTGGCGCACCCGCAGAGACACCGGCCGAAGAGCCTGGATTGGATGACCTGTTCGGCGAACCAGCGCCTGCCGAAGAAACGCCTGCCGACGAAGCGGCTGACGATCTGTTCGGTGAACCAGCTCCTGCTGCTTCTTCGGATGATTCGCTTGGCGATTTGTTCGGTGAGCCAGCTGAAGAAGTCGCTCCGGCCACGGAAGGGTCATTGGACGATTTGTTCAACGCTCCCGCCGACGAAGCCCCAGCTGACTTGCAAGAGGAAGCTCCGGCCGGAGACGACTCGCTCGACGACTTGTTCGGATTGCCTGAGGAGACCGACGCCAACGAGAACAGTTCGCTCGAGGATTTGTTCGGATCCGAGACGAAGGATTCAGTCGTTCAGGTAGTGTCATCTGAGTTGCGATCCGTGCTGTCCTTCTCGGACACGCGAACACGCATGTGGATCGACAACACAGGCACGTTCAGTACCGAGGGACGATTGATCGAGATCAATCAGGACAATGTGCGATTGATGAAGGCGAATGGACGCACCTGCACGGTTCCGAATTCGCGTTTATGTGACGCGGACGCGGCATACGTTACCTCGATTCGATCGCAGCTCGATGACGCTCGAATCGCGTTGCTTAGCAGCAACTGATCGCACGTCTTGACGTGTTACCCACAATGAACCGAGTCTGGTAGAACCAGACTCGGTTTTTTTGTGCGCGGCCGGCGTGGTTCGCGATATTTGGCTCCTCATTCATTTCGCCTAACCCCGATGCATGAATCGCAAGTTCGCTTGATGCACTACGACCCCCGGTGGCGTCAAGAGTTCGAACAGACCCGGAGCAGCATCTTGCATAGCTGTGTCGGCTGGGTGACCGCGGTGGAGCACGTCGGCAGTACGGCGATCTCAGGTCTGATTGCACGGCCGACCGTCGACGTGGTCGCGGCTGTTGCCGACACGGCTTCGATGGAAGCGGCTACGGATCTGATTGAGGGATTGAATTTCCGTCGAGACCCCAATCCGGATTGGACGGTGGATGCGGTGGTTCTGACGAAGCCTCGACATCTATCGGTGGCTCAGCCTGATCCTACTCATCAGGTTTGGTTGGTACTCGCCGCTTCTCCCCTTTGGCATCGGCTTACTCGGATGCGCGATTGGCTTCGCGCCAACGCCGAAACGGCCATTCGTTTCGAAGAGGCGAAGGTTGCAAGCTGGCGAAGCAGTGAGGGCGACTTCGCCGCGTACCAATCAGACAAAGCGTTGTTCTTCGCTCATTTGGAAGATCAAATGGATGCCGGTCGAACTGGCGAATGAGGTGATTTTTGCGGAAGTCATGCGACCTCCGCTGCTCCCCAGAACGGTCGCTAGGTATAATTTTGTCGAGCGGTTCCACGATTTGCTCGCTCTTCACACCCTGCACCTTCCAACTGCGATCGTTTCAATGCCCCGGAGCCGCCTCGGACCACTGGCGATTGAATCGAAGTTGGGGGATCACCCCTCTCAGAGTTCCGTATGGAGGGCAATTCATGTGCAGCTCAAGCGAGCTGTAGCCGTGAAGGTCTTTGCGGCCCCCTTTGGTGGCACGCCTGAGGCGCGAGCGGAATTCTCGAAGGAATGGGAATCACTGAAACAACTTCAGCATCCCGCGATCGTTCGCTGTTATGGCGGTGGCTTCGAAGAGACGGAAGCCTATCTTGCCCACGAGTTGATCGAAGGTCCGACGCTCGCGAGCGAGTTGGAGCATCGCACGAGAATGTCATGGGAGTCCGTGCTCGATCTAGCGGAACCACTTTCCGACGCGTTGAATTACTTGCATGGCCGTGAAATCGTTTACGGTGCGTTGCGACCTGACAAAATCCTGTTTGCCGGGCTCAGTCCAGTGTTGGTGGATGTGCGGATCGATCGTGTCCATTCGGTCTATCGCTCCAATCGACCGTTGACTCTGGAAGAAGTTGCCCTCGCTCCTCCCGAAATCCTCGTGGATGCCAATGCTGCCACGCCTCGAGGTGACCTGTATTCCTTGGGTGCTGTCCTGTACTGGGCGTTAACCGGCCGCCCGCCAATCGGCGGTGAGGACATGAAGCAGGTCGCCGCCAATGTTGCGACGGAAGTACCGGAGAGTCCTGCTTCGATCGTGATGGACTGCCCCGTTTGGCTGGACAAACTTGTGATGCAACTGCTGGAGAAGGATCCGGAAGCAAGACCTCATGGTGCCGCGGCCGTTACGTTGGCTTTGGCCGAAGTACGCCGTCGGGCGATGTCGCGGGCAGGCGTTGCCGAACACGCCTCGGCTGGTTTCAGTCCGCTGAATGTGACCGATCAAAAGGAACGGGATGAAGCACGCGTTTTGTTGGGACACGGCGCTCTTGATTTTGACGATGAGACGGTGGAGGAACCGACCGCCTGGCACGATCGACCTCTCGTTTTGATCGCTGGGTTGCTGATGGTTACCGCACTGTTTGCCTATTTCATTTGGCCGCTGAACGAAGCTCAGATGCGTGATAAAGCGGAAGCGTTGCTCACCGAAAATACTCGTAACGCATTGAACCAGGCCAAGACCAGCTACTTGATCCCGATGGTCGAAAAGTACCCGGAGGGTGAACACCTAAGTTGGGCGCAGGACCAAATTGATCGAGTCAACATGGTTCAGGCCGAGCATGCCCTGTCGGTAAAACTCAAACGCAATTTTCCGCTCAAGAACGAGGGCGAGCGACTCTACGCGGAGGCAAATGAGTTTGAGCGTTTTGGTGACACGGCGACAGCTTTGGATCGATATCGAAGCATGGAAACGCTACTGGGTGATGATGCCGAGTATCGTCCCTTCGTGAATCTCGCGCGTCGGCAAATCGCTGAAATTGAAAGAGAAGGTGTCGACGAAGGTGAAGCTGCGCGGATCATTCAGGCAAAACTCGACGAAGCGGAACGGCTGAATGACACCGGAAAAGTCGTGGCCGCGAAGAAAATTTGGTACAGCGTTGTCGAACTCTATGGCAACAATGGCAACGTCGCGCCATTGGTCGGGAAAGCGCAGGAACGCTTGACCAAGAACGCATCGGAAGGCAACAAGGAAAACCCGTGAGCCGGCAAGACGATCCCCACTCACCTATCGAATCTCAGTTAGCGGCGCCACCGGTGTCCGTCGATTCGGGGCCCATTCCGAACACGCCGCCATCGCGTACCAATCAGCCGCCCGACGCAACCGCAGATCTGATCCAAAGCAAGTTTGTGGTTCTCGCGGTGCTGTTTTGCGTGACGGGTGTGCTTGGTTTGCCCTTGCTGTGGATGAACAAAAAGTTCTCCAAAGCCGAGAGATGGTTTTGGTCGATCGTGGTAACGATCTACACGGCGATCTTGATTTGGATCGTGATCGCTATCTTGATGTGGAGCTACCGGCAGATTGTCGGGTAGTTTGGCGAGCGACCCATCCAAGAAGTTTCTCTCGGCATTGAATCCGCGACCCAGTATTACGTCTGGCAATCCGCATTCGCGTCGAACGCGTCCATGCTTTTTTGGATCGACGTTACTTTTTGGATCGAAGTTACTTTACGAATCAACGTTGTTGAGTCGCGAATCAATCGCCAAGTTTTGCTTGCCAACGATCGATTTGCGATCGCACCTGGTCCGGTGCGGTCGATCCGTAGCTGACAAATGCAGCGACTGAATTCTTACTGCCGAGAGCGTCGTAAACCGATGCGTCCATCTCTTCGGCATGTTCCTGCAGAACCTCAAGCGGAAGGTCACTTAGCGGGACGTCACGTTCCATTGCTTCGCCCACGATCGCGCCTACCAAATGGTGGGCACGTCGTTGGGGCATGCCCTTCTTGATCATCCATTCCATCAGAGTCGTGGCATCGAGGTAGCCTCGTTCCAACCGACCTGCAATCGAGTCGCGTTGCAACACGCTACCTTCCACGATGGGCGCGGCAAGTTCCAGCATGGCTTGGACGGTGTCGAACGAATCAAACAACGGCGGTTTGTCTTCTTGCAGATCGCGGTTGTAGGCCATCGGAAGATTCTTGACCAACAACATCAACGTTTGAAGGTTTCCCATCACGCGCGCCGACTTACCCCGTGTGAGTTCGAGCGTGTCGGGGTTGACCTTTTGGGGCATGATGCTGCTGCCCGTGCAAAACTGTTGTGGCATCTTGATGAAGTTGAACTCGACAGTGCTCCAAAGAATCCATTCTTCGGCCCAACCGCTGAGGTGAGATGCAATCGTCGCTAACACGAACGCACTTTCCATCATGAAGTCACGATCGCTGCTCGTATCCAGGCTATTGGCGGTGATTCCTTCGAAGCCGAGTTCGCGAGAAGTTTGTTCGCGGTCGATGGGGATTGTTGTTCCTGCGACGGCGGCCACGCCCAGGCTGCACTGGTTCACGCGTCGTCGACAGTCTGCGATCCGCTCGCGATCTCTCGCAAATTTTTCGATGTAGGCCAACCAATAGTGGGGTGCCAGTACCGGCTGGGCTCGTTGCAGGTGGGTATAGGCTGGCAAGATCACGTCGAAGTCGGACTCGCAGCGTCCAAGAAAAGCCTTCTGCAGCGTTTCAAGTCGGGAGTCAATCTCGTCCAGGGCATCTCGGACCCACATCCGAATGTCGGTGCTGACCTGATCGTTTCGGCTGCGGGCGGTGTGGAGTTTTCTGCCCACGTCGCCGATGCGATCGATCAAAGCCTGCTCGACGTGCATGTGGATGTCTTCGAGCTCGAATCGAAACGGCATTTTTCCCGCTTCGATTTCGGTCTCGATTTCCCGCAAAGTATCGCGAATTTGCGAAAATTCCTCCTTCGTCAGCAATCCGACGTCGGAGAGCATTTCGGCGTGGGCAATCGAGCCACGGATGTCATGACGGTAAAGTCGGCGGTCAAAGCTGATGCTCTCAGCAAACGCCTCGAGTCGTTCATCGGTGCTGGCTTGAAAGACGCCGCTGCGGGAGGGGCTTTTCACGTGTCGACTGTCCCAATGGATGCAGGAGCCTAATAATGCACGCGGGTTGTGCGTGGGTGGGCGACCATTATCCTCGACCGCCGCGGGATGACGACCCCGCAACCGCAGAAAGCCGTGAACTCCCGTTCCCCCGTTCATTTCCCCCTTTCATTTCCTCCTTCCGTTCCGAGGTCTGCGGATACTGAGACCGGTCTCGGGGCGAATCGCGACACTCGCGGATGGAGGAGTTGGCCGCCAACGCCGTAAAGATGAATGCGAATGACCTGTCCGTCGCAGATGCCCCAACTAAGATCGCCCCCTAGATTTCAATCAACGACTTCCAAGAACAGATTCGAGCTCATGCGATTCCTCTCGTTTGTATTTTCGGTTCGCCCCATTTTAGTCATGGAAGTGATTCTGCTCGGAGTCGCGTTGACGACGCCGTCGGCACAGGCGGTCGACGTCTTTGTGACCGCAGCAGTCGGTCAACCATTCGGCGTGGCAACGGTCGAATTGCCGCTGGACGGTCCGATGTTCGGCAAAACGTTT
Source organism: Rubripirellula sp. (assembly GCA_051010815.1). Classification (GTDB taxonomy): domain Bacteria; phylum Planctomycetota; class Planctomycetia; order Pirellulales; family Pirellulaceae; genus Rubripirellula. The sequence goes on along the minus strand of JBPCVD010000293.1, from coordinate 7,692 downwards.
CCGCCACTCAGGATCAGCGATGCAGACGGGCGTGTGCTCTATCCTGTCGCGAACGACTTGATTGCGACCGGACGTCCCTCCGACCGACCCATTCCACAGGCCGGTGGCGGCAGGTTACTCAATCGGCTTGGAAGCTTGATTCGCGAGATTGCGGAAGGCGACCAACCGCTCGAGCAAACGGTGGCTCGCCGCGTGTCGTTTTTGTTTCTCGGGTCCGCACCTCTGAATGTTACGATTTCAGATGATCGAGGTGAAATCGGAACGTATCCCATCACTCCGAAACAGGACCCGAAAATTCATGCCAGCGTGCTGCAAGCGTGGTGGGACGGCTACACCGAGTCGGCGAGGAAACAGGTAGACGCTTCGGATCATCCCTCCCTCGTCGAATTGTACTTGGTTGCCATGCTGGCAAGCCGGACGGGGATGCCCCTTCCAGATTGGTACGCGGACACGCAAGAAGAAGACGACCAACTTCTCAGCACGTTGAAGATCATTGGCGGTGCGGAAGGTGTCAGCGATTCTGTTTTTCGTTTAGCAGCCTCGGGGCGGCAGCCTTTGGAGTTGCCATCGGAACCGTTGCCAGCGTCTCCACGTTGGGTTCCCAAAGATACCCCGGGCGATCTTGAGGGTGTCGAAGTCGAACCGATCGCGGCACGCGTGCCACCGGAGTGTTTCTATATCCGCTATGGCTCGTTCGAGAATTTTCTGTGGTTTCAAGACTTGTCGGCCGAATACGGCGGCGACATCACGCGGATGATCACCCTGCGAGGCATCGCCAACGATGGCGCCGCTCGTGTGGAAACTCAGTTGCATATGAAGATGACGCAGATGGCCAGGATGCTGGGTGGAACCGTCATCGAAGATCAGGCTTTGATTGGTCGTGATCTATTCCTGACCGACGGTGCAAGCATGGGTGTGCTGATCAAGGCGAAGAATGCCTTCTTGCTCGGCACGTCGGTGGCGGCTGACCGTGCCAGTCTTGCCAAGCAAGACGAAACCGTCACGCTAAAAAATATGAAGATTGCGGGCCGCGACGTCAGCTTTCTGAGCAGTGGCGACAATCGCGTGCGGTCGTATCTGACGCAGGATGGTGACTACCTGTTCGTCAGTAACAGTCGTGAGTTGACGGAACGTTTCATCGAAGTTGGAGAATCGAAGAAATCACTTTCGTCGACTCGCGAGTTTCGTCTGGCTAGGAAGTTGATGCCGTTGGAGCGAAACGACACGATCTTTGCCTACGTGTCTCCAGCGATGTTGCGTGGGCTGGTCTCCCCGGAATATCTCATTGAGTTGCGACGCCGGTTGTTTGCCAAAGCGGATATCGCATTGGTGCAACTGGCGAGGCTGGCCGGTGCTAACGAGTCGAATCAGCCAGAGGGTTCGCTTGGCATTGATCCGTTGATGAGGTCCGGATTCCTACCTTCTGAGTTTGGCGTTCGCGCCGATGGCAGTGGCGTTTTTGCCCTTAGGGATACGGTGCTCGATACCAAACGAGGCCACCGCGGGTTTTTCCTGCCCATCGCGGATGTGGAAATCACAGCGGTGACGCCCGCAGAATCGGCGTGGTATCAAGAGATTGCGGAACAGTACAGCACACGCTTTCCGACGATGGATCCGATCATGGCCGGAATCCAACGTGAACCGGCTGACCCGATGACGGGCATCGAGAAGGTTTCGGTACACGCGGAGATCGCCCCATTCGATCCCGGCAAATATGGCAAGTATGCAAAGCAATTGGGCCCGCCCACAAAGGTTGCCATGCAGTTCGCGCCCGACGACATCATTGCGGTGCAAGCGCATGTGGCTTCCGATTCCCTTGGCCCACCGACGCATCTTTTTGCGGCCGTCAAAGATACGGTGCCGCCGCGCCCCGAGCAATTCGATGGCATCCTGAAAGCCTATTTCTCTCTGCGACAGATACCTGGCTACCTTGGTGCATGGCCGCAACCGAGCACGCTTGACCGGTTGCCGCTTGGACTCGGCCGTGGGCAGCCAATCGGACCGGGGATGAGTCGCTTGTTCGGCGGGTTGTATCGCTACACCGATGGAAAGTTCAGCATTCTCTCGTTCCAAGAGGAAGTCATCTCCTCGAGCCTGCCTTTCATGGCGGCAATCGACGTGCAAGACACGGCGCAGATTCGGGCCAACATTGGCAACTTGAACGGAAGCAAGATCGAGGGTTGGGTCAATGACCAGCTCTATGAACGCGCACGTGGAGGCAGTGTGGCAACGGCAAACTTCATGGACCTAATTGTTGAGCAGTTTCGCGTTCCTCCCGATCAAGTTCCCGACGCCGTGCAAAGAATCTTGGGTGCCGAAGTTCAATGCACGCTCGGCGGAGAATATGAGTACTCAGCCGAGGCGGGGCACTGGATTAGCACAGCTTGGAATGGAACTCAAGCGCCAACGACGGCTCCGGCCGGCTACGTCGCACCAGCCATGAAATGGTTTCGCGGTGCCACGGCGTCGGTCACCCAGTTAGACGATCGGCTGTTGGCCGATGCTGTGTTAGAACTCGAACGCCAATAGTGAAACAGACTGGGACAAGTCTAAACGCGCTGCGGATGTCGACTGCGATTGGCGATTCGCTCGACGACGTTGTGGTCAGCGGTGCAGCGGTCGTGCAGCGGCTTGTTCGATGCGTGTTGCGATGGCGTCGGCAACCTGTTCGTTGGGACCCAAATATTCGGCGGTTCGCCAGGTCAATGCTGGGAAGAGCGCCGAAGCTTCCTCAGTCTGGCGGATGATCGCTTGGTTGAGCCGACCTTCAAACAGTAAGTGTGGGTAGACCACGACCGCGTCGTAGCGGCCGCTGGAGGCCACCGCGTTCAATACGGCTGGAAGCTTCGGTTCTGCCATCGCGTAGAAAGCAGTCTCTACGGTAGCGACGGGAAGCCGCTGTTTCACAACTTCGGTCAACACACGCATGTCGGCCTGGGCGCAGGGGTCGTGACTCCCACGCCCGACCATCACGACCGAGGTGCGTTCCGGCGCCACGCTGATTTGGCCTAACGCATTCGAGATCCGTTGGACAACCAGTTCCACAATGGATGGATGGCGTGAAACGGGACGAGACTGGTCGTGCGTGATCGAGGGCGTGGCGGTGACGCACGCGCGGATGACTTCGGGAATGTCTTGTTTGGCATGCCCAGCGGCGAACAACAACAGCGGAGCCACGTGAACATGCTGCACCCCTTCAGAAAGGAGAGAGTTCCAGCCTTCAGGAATGGATGGACGCTGAAACTCAAGCAGTGCGGCGGCGACGGGAGTGCTTCCCAGTCGCTGTGCCAATCTCCGCTCCAACTCGAAGAATTGCTCCGTGCCGACAGCGTCACGCGTTCCGTGGCCGATGAGTAACACACCGGCAGAGGTCGATGCAGGCTGGGTCACTGAACGACGTCAGAATCGCTGAAGCCTTCTTTCTCCAGCGATGCCAGGACAGCGTTCAAATCGAAGCCTGGCTCATAGTTGACGATGACCTGACGATTGTCGATCACGCCCTCCTCTTTCTGCTCGGCGAGCTCGACTGACGCGACGCCACCAGATTCTTCAATCGATTGCTTGACTCGTGGGAAACAGGCGAATTCGCAATGCATGGCTGGAACGGATAGCGTCATCGTGCCCGCTTCCGCCATCAGTTCGGGAGCCGACTCCGTCGAAGCATTGCTCACACTCGCGGACCCTGTGCCATTGGTCTCGGCTTGATCGGGGTAGGAGGCGATTCCGATCATGATTCCCACCGCAGCGATCGCGGCAATGACGTAAGCAAGTCCACGCATGAATTGTCTCTCGATTGAACAGTTGAAATGGGCCCCATTCAGCATTGCCAATGTACGCCGATCGAGCAAGCGTCAAAGCGACGCAGTTTCACGTTCCTGTGTCACGCACTTGCTGCTGTATTCGTCTTGACTTCACAGCAAATAATTGCCGACGGTCCGGTTTTGATGCAAAAAATCTTGAATGAATCTGATCGGATTCCGAGAAAAGAAATGCAGCTGGGAGACAACCCTTGATTCTGCGCTGGTCATTTACCGTCCTAATACTGCTACTCGTTCCCTCCATCGGGCGGTCGCAAACGACAGTCATGCCGTTTAGTGGCGGCGACCCCTATGCCATGGCGGACTCGCAGTCCACGTCGATGTGGCTGGGCAATGGTTTCACGATGCCAACGACCGAAACATTTCGTGACCGATTTTGGGTTGAACTTGACTACCTGCGTTGGCGAACGGAAGGGAGCAATGTTCCGGCATTGGTCACGACGAGCCCAAATGGAACATCGGCATCTGACGCGGGCGTCCTGGGGGAACCCGGTACAAGCATTCTCGCGGGTGCTGGCGAGATCAACGACAGTTCGACCAATGGTGCGCGCTGGCGTTCCGGAATTTGGTGTCGCAACGGCCAATTTGGGTTCGAGAGTGAATTCTTTCGGCTGAGTGGCGAGAACCAGGCTTATGGCGTCAGCAGCGACGGTTCACGAATTCTCGCTCGCCCCTATTTCGACGCACTCGTGGGTCAGGAGTCGTCCCGTCTGGTTTCCTTTCCCGGGAATGTCGAGGGCAGCATTGGCGTCACCGCACAGTCGAAACTGCGATCCGCGTTATTGAATGGACGGGCGTCACTGATACCCGTCAACAAGTTTTGTGAAGATCCATGCAATCCTGCCGATCGCATCGACTGGATTCTCGGTTACCGCTATTTGGAACTGACAGATTCGATCGTCTTCTCAGAGAATCGAAATTCGTTGCTTTCGAACAATCCAGAGACAAGCGTGCTATCGGAGTCTTTTGAGAGCAAGAACGAACTGCAGGCTCTGCAACTCGGAATTATCTACAAGGCGAATTTCCGTCGCGCGTGGCTCGAATCGTTGATGCGGGTTGCAGTGGGCAACAATCGTCAGCAGATTCGAATTCGCGGCAATACAACTATCACGGATCTGAGCGGGACGAATTCCTACAACGGTGGCCTGCTGGCTCAACGATCCAACATTGGCGAGTACAAACGCAAGCGATTTGTGATGGTCCCAGAACTCGGACTGAATATGGGTGTGCGACTCACCCGCTGTCTGCACGCCACGCTCGGCTACTCCGTGCTCTACTTTCCCAGCGTGGCGCGGGCAAGCGATCAAATTGATACCGACGTGAATTCAAATTTGATTCCGCCAGAGGCCAACCCGTTTTCTGGTCCCTTGCGACCCGAGTTTAACTACGTCGAAAGCAGTTATTGGGCGCACGGTGTCAACTTGGGTGCCGAACTCAATTTCTAAGCGTTCAACGAAAAAAGGGGACCGGACAAAATCCGAACCCCTTTTCCTATGTGGTCGATGATTCTGAGCAATCGGCTTGCCGATGGCTCAATCGACTTATGCGTTGAGCGCTACGTCTGCGGAATCGGCGATGTTGACCCAGACATGCACATGTGGCGCACCTCGGTAGTGCCATACAAATGACGGACCCTCGAGTCGCCAGTTGTCCCAAACGCCGTCATTCCCAAGGTCCTTGTCGGTATAGAACGACAACGAGCAGGCATCTAAGCCACCTTGCTTCTTCAGGCACTGCATGGCTTCGTCCTGATCACTCGTGCGGTACATTTCTGTTAACTTGCCGAGCACTTTCTGAAGGTGTTCTTTTTGGTCGGATGACATATCGGTGACAGGTAGACCTGTCATGCCACCTTTAACACCGCGGAACGCGACAGACTGTTCACGCGGAGTCTTGGCAACCAACGATTCCTTTTGTTGACGCCCGTCCAGCATTTGGTACAGCTTGTTCGCCTCGACGGCTTGGCTCCAAAACACATTGTCCGTGTGCTTGGGACTCTCGTCGAATTCAGGGGCGTGTCCGTAGAAGATTGGCCCTCCCATGGCTACGTGATCAGCTGAGTTGCCATCACATCGGAGCGTCATGTGGCGGCCGGTCAAGACAAGTTCGAACTTGCCCTCTCCCGGTTTGCCAAAAATAGCCAGCGACTGTTCGTTGCCGAATCCACCGGCGTCGTCTTCGAGTTGCTGGTAGTACCGTTCGTGCCATGCAGGGTGAATGATGGACTCAAAGATGTTTTGAATCAGCTCACGCTGATCGTCGGTGTAGAAATCATCATTGATCTCAGGCTTGGTGATATTCCAATTGTTGGCGACGAAGGTGCGAAGCAGTCCGCGTTTCGGATCTTTGTGGTCCCAGTCAAAACAGACTTGTTTCTGTTGTTTATCACTGAGCGTGCCGTAAAGATTTCCCACCAGTGACTCCGCAGTTGCCGACGCTTCAGCAGCGCGCAACCCTGACGTCAGCACGGTACCACTGGCAATCGCTGCGGCCGCCGTAGATTCGAGAAAGACACGGCGGTTGATCGAGTTTGATTCGCGCATCGCGAGGACTACCTTTCGGGAAGGAGGGTGGGAAGGCTCGTACGGCACATTGTACGCATGGCGAGCCATGAATTCATCTGTCCCTCGAATTGCGTTTCCAGCCAGAAAACTTGGTCGATCGGCTGACGAGTTCGCACGAATCGAAGTGATGCGGTCGCGAATCACTCACGTTTTGCCTGATAGTGACGAGCCAGGGCGAGCAGGCTGACGAACCACATTACGCCCAAGTACAAGGGTGCCTGAGCGATAAAAAGCGTCGAAATAATTGCGACGACAAAGAATCCGAGACCGAATATCGCGGACCCACCCCAAACGTGTCCCGCCATGGCCACGAACCCGAACCCGCTGAGTGCCGCCGCGATGGGGAACAACGCCCCTGGGGGCTGCCCACTGAGATAGGAGACCGCGTTCATGACTCCCAGCGTCATCAAGTAGGCGAACCAGATGGACCATACCGGGCGTTCGGCGACGCTCCGCGGTAACAACGCTCCATCACGCGCATGATAGACGGCCACAATGATGGCAAGCATCATCATCGACCGTGGTAACCAGAAAGAAGCCCAACTTGGGTACTGCCAATGATCCAGTGCGAACATCACGACGTGCATGATCAGAATGATGTAAGCGATTCGGACCAGCGCCTTGCCCCAGTCTTCGAAGTGGCTCTGGTGCTGATCCCGACGGATCTCTCTTGCAAACCGATCGAGCAGGCCACTGCCCGCAGCGTGAGCTGGCTCACCGGCGAGATATCGATCAAGATCGTCCGCCAACGCCTGAGCAGATTCGTACCGCGATTCCGGCTCATATCGAATTGCCTTCAGACAGATTTTCTCCAGGTCGGGTGCAACATCCCGACGAATCAATTTTGGTGCGACTGGTTCGTCTTGCAGCACGCTGCGAAGGACTTCGGCGGGCGAGGTACCGGTGTGTGGCGGTTGTCCCGTAAGCATCGCGTAGAGGACGGCTCCTAGCGAATAGATATCGCTGGCCACGCCAGACTCGCCACGTCCACATGCTTGTTCCGGGCTCATGTAATTGGGTGTGCCTAGCACCTGACCGGTTCGTGTGATCATCGTCCCTTCGCGGTGCCACTTCGCCAATCCGAAGTCGGCCACCAACGGACGCCCTTGCTCGCTGATCAGGATGTTCTCGGGTTTGAGGTCGCGGTGGACGATGCCGGCCTGATGCGCGTACTCCACCGCAATCGCCACGTCGCGGACCAAACGAGCCGATTCGTGATCATCGAAGCCTGGATCCTCGACTTGCTTTTGCAAAGTCGGTCCTTCGATCAGGGTCATCGAGAAGTATTCGTAGCCTTGCCACGTCCCGAT
>JBPCVD010000292.1:0-7462 GCA_051010815.1 Rubripirellula sp. | reverse complement strand
GTCATGAGTTTTCGGTCCGTGAATCTGGACTTGCCGGCCTTTGAATTGCGTCCGGAGAGCGTTTTCCACAGAATTGGAAAAGTGCTGGGATACCAAGACATCGACTTTGAGTCGCACCCCGAGTTTTCGAAACGCTACCTGCTACGAGGGCAAGACGAGGACGCTGTGCGTGCCATGTTCACACCTGAGTTGCTGTCGTTTTTCGAATCCCAGGAAAAAGTGAGCGCCGAGGCGAGTGGTGACTTGCTAGTGTTCTACCGTGCCGGAAAACGATTGAAACCGGAAATGATCCGGGCCTTCATGGAAGAGGGGTTCGCTATCTTCGGGCAGATGTCTTCGCGTGACACCTAAAGGATTTCTTAGCGGCGCAGAGCGGACGGGAACGTGCCTCTGATGCGGCAAGCTCGCCGAATGTGACCGAGGTCCGAAATCTCAGCAGTCAGGTTGATGATGGGCTATGCTTTTCCGCTCCACGTGGATGCCCCATGGACTCAACGGAGACCTTATGAGATTCGCTACGCTTTTGAACGCAACTGCCCTAGTTGCATCGGTGTTGATTGGAAGTCAAATGGGACTTGCCGATTGGCCTCAGGCCGCCGGGCCTCGTGGCGACTTTGTCGTCAAGGGCGAAGCTCCGATTCGATTCAGCGTCTCTCTCGAAGAAAACATCCGCTGGGCCGTTCCCCTTCCAAGTACGGGGCAGGGCGCGGTGATCGTTTCCGGTGATCGACTTTTCCTGACGTCGCACGAGCCGATCAACGCGAACAGTGAGATGGGCAGCATGATTCTGGGAATGTGTTTTGATGCCAAATCGGGGAAAGAACATTGGCGTCGAGAACTGGAAGGTGTTCGCGAGACCGATCTATCCAGTTTGTTCAGCGATAACACCGCCGCGTCGCCGGTTGCCAGTCATGATTCAGTATGTTTCGTCAATGTGGGTGGCAGCATTCAGTGTTTCAGTCACGAGGGTGATTTGAAATGGTCGGATCGGTGGACGCCTTTTGGGCGGCACCATTCACGTCAGCATGAACCGATTTTGTTCGATCACAACGTGATTGTCGCGCGTGTGACGCCCGACGATTTACCTGTTGCCGTCACCACCAAAGCGGGAGCCAAACCTCTCGGTCGTGGTCGCAAGTACTGGAACCATTTGCGAGCCTACGACATGGCGAGCGGCGACTTGCAATGGATCGCTCAGGCCGGGACTTCCGTGCATTCCACTTCTCTGCTGGGAAAACTCTCCGATGGGCGAGAGGCGATCTTGACGGGGCGCGGAGGCGGACATCAACCACCGGAGGAACCGTATGGATTGTCTTTGGTGAACGCCCGCAACGGAGAGACGATTTGGGAACGAGCGATCGAACGATATGCGGCAGCACAGAACGCGAGCTGGAATTCGGAATTGGTGTGTCTGTTCGCCGGAAAAGAACATCTCACCCTCGATGCGGCGACGGGAGAACCACGCAGCAAGGTTTCACTGAGTGACGGCGTGACGATCACTCGCTTGCAGGATGGGAGCTATCGCACAAAAACGGACCAACAGTTACCGAATGTTCGTAAGCCCATCACGCTTCAATCGAATTGCTTGGTCGGCGATTATCATTACTTTCGGGCTCACGGTGATTTTCTTATCGGACGTGTCAACGTTGGGTCTGGCGACGTCGAATACCTGCAGGTGCCTGCACTCTGCGAACGAGCGGTCGGCAAGGGGGACGTTGTCCATTGGGAGAACCCACCCAAGAATGACATGAAGAACGCGGATGGGTTCCTGGCAACGCAAGACAACCGAAATGCCGGCAGCGGGTGGGGGCATGTGTCTGCGGCAAGTCCGATCGTCGTGGGCCAGCATCTTTACATGCCGACAATGTTGGGAATGGTTTATGTCGTGAAATGGAATGCCGATCGCCTCGACGAGTCGGCATTGATTCACGTTTCCGATTTGGGGCCTGCCGGGGAAACTTGGTCGTTGTCAAGTTTGTCGTACGCGAATGGGCGGCTCTATGCACGGACGCTGAAGCAGTTGATCTGCATCGGCAACTAAGTCTGAAGTGCCGTCAATCGATCAGTTGTTGCGAAAAACGGCCCTTTCCGCCGCATTGGCTCGATTCTCTTCGTGTATCGACTTTGCTCGCAGGCGGGTTACTCTCGTCGATTTCGTCAGGTCGATTAGGATGAGAGTCGCCGAGACCTACTATGGTTTTGGTTCCCGCCCCAGCGTTTTAGCTGATCCACCTCGCTCTGCTTCGAGCCATCTCCGCACTGTGGCAGGAAAGCTTGGCTTCGAGCTGGATCGCTTCAACGGTACAAGCTCGGGGCCGATCGCCGGTCTCTGGCAGCGTTGTTATTTCCGCGAATGTAACCGCCTCGCCACTTGGATATCCTCTGAACGCTGCGTTCGCGGATGAGTCTCTCCTCGCCGCCAAAGCTGGCCGCTGGAGTCTCTCGTCGCTACCCACGCTTGTCGCTTCTAATGCTGGCATCGATTTTTTGCGATGGCGGCATTGACTATGACGGCCATGGAATCAAGTCGTAGCCGATGTACATAATTCCGAGGTCCACCATCAGATGGCTCACCCAAGGGCCGTAAAGTGATTGGGTTTTTTGGTACAGCCAAGCCCAGATCAAGCCACCAAGTGCGACGCACAGCGAAAAGAAGATCGTCGCTCCCCATCCATGCTGAAGGAATTGGTGAATCACGATGACGTGATGAGCCATGAAGCCCAGGCTTGAGATCAACATGGCGAGTCCCACGCCGGTGATTCGTCGCGTTTGCCCGAATACGAACCAACGCCAGTAGTATTCCTCCATCAGCGAGTGTGGGACCGCCAGGAAGAGGGCGAACACGATGTAGATGACGGGACTTGTCAGTCCCATGTCGGCCACTTTTGCGGAGATCAAGCTGGGGGCGTAGTCGAGGAAGTCACTCTCTTTCAAGAATCCGTGGTAGGCCACCAATCCGACCGCAACGATGGCGGCTCCGGCGGCGATTCCCATGGCGATGCTATTCGCTTTTGGAGCGCTGATTCGAAGTCGTCGATGCTGGACGGCAAGTACCCAAATCAACGGAAACGAAAACTGCAGGACCTTGCTACCGAAGTAGACCCCTTTCATCCAAGGGCTACCAGATAGAAAGATGAAATAGAGGAAAGTTGCCAGCGTCGGCAGCACCATCGCGAAGGTAATCGCGGCCACGTGCGCCGTGACGGAGGTCTCCAGTGGCGCGTCGCGATCATCCCTGATCGAAATCGCGCCGTCAGAAGATTCTGGTGATGACGCCGCTTTATTTCCGCTCATTCAACGCATCCAAATAGATTCACTTTGAGCGGACCTGAACTGTCGGTGTACGAACCGATGGGGCCGCTGCAGGCTCGCGGTCGCCCTTGATCGGGTGACCGAAGCGAGTCTGCAATGGCAGATTGTATCGACCGAAGACGCGTCTATTGCGCTTCGCCGATACCCGGATTGAGGTTTCGGTCGAAAGGGATCTCGTCGAGATGCTCGACATACTCGAACGGATCGAACGGTAGCTCGGAGAGATTCGCCGGCGGCTCTGCCAGGGCACGGACTTCCTCCGAGGCATTTTCGATACCGGTCCAAGGAATGCCATGACGCTCTTCCTGATCGGGATACTTCTTCTTCCACAGTTCGTGACGGAGACGCATTCGATTGAAGGGGCTCTTGAGATGAATCAAGTTGACCAACATGGGTGATTTTTCACGTGGGTCACCTGGCAGGAAGAAAAAGCCCGCGGGGATACCACTCGCTTCTCCGATCGGGTCGGAAGAAATCCAGTGTCGTTTGTAGTTGCCTTTGACGGTGGCACCCAGATTTGGCCCCGCATAGATGAAGACATGGTCACGACGGCTAAACGTGTCGCCATTGAGCAGCAGTGATCGCTGATCAACACCATCGATGATCCGATCGGTGGGAACACCTTCGGTCGCACCGGCGAGGCTCGCGAAAGTTGTGAACAGGTCGGTCTCATGGATGATGTCCCCGACCAGCTGATTCTCCTTGATCACGCCGGGCCACCAAGCTTGCGCGGGGACCCGAACACCACCCTCGAGGAAGTCGCCTTTGCCGCCGCGGAAAATCGTCTCCGCGAAACCACATCCTGGAGGCGGGTTGTGAGCCATGGGACCGTTGTCGGCCATGCAAACAAGGAGCGTGTTTTCAGCGATCCCCAACTCTCTCAGTTTGTCCATCAGTTTGCCGATGAACGGGTCGATGTTGGACTGCAATCCGTCCTGCAGCAGGCTGCGGGCTTGAGAATGCTTTTCAGGACTCGGCAAGAACGAAGTGAGGTTCGGCCAGTTGGCTACGTAAAACGGCTTGCCCGCTTTCGCGTTACGCTCGATGAAGTCAAGCGTGCGACGCTGAGCTTCCGCGTCGATTTTCAGGTAGGTGTCATGGGAGTTGTCGCCCCATTGCCGCGCCGGGCCACCTTTCGTTCCCTCCAGGATTTGGACCCAACCTTTGGTGATGAAGGTGTCGTCCAACTTGTACGGGTCTTTGGGCAGCATGTCCTCATACAACCCGATGGTCGCGTTGGCAGCTTCGCCCTTGCGAGTCCAAAGAGAAAGAATCTGGTTGTAGCCGGTGAAGAAAGCTTCATCAAATCCCTGGTTGTGGGCGTAGCTCTCCTCGATATCGCCGAGGTGCCACTTGCCATGGAACGCGGTCGCGTATCCTACGTCCGAGAGAACTTCTGCAAGTGTGACTTCTTGATCGCGAAGACCATGCATTTCACGCAGCATGCCGATGTTGTACATGGCGCTGCGTTTTGCATAGCGTCCCGTCATGCAGGCCGCGCGACTGGGTGTGCAGCCAACTTCTGTGTACATGCGGGTGAACAGGATGCCCTCTTGCGCCATCTTGTTCAGATTGGGTGTTTCGAGTCCACGGACCTTTTGGATCGCGGGAATACCGACGTCCCCGTAGGCCGTGTCGTCCCACATGACATGAATCAAGTTGGGTGGCGAGCCAAATTTCTCTTTCAGATCCGCAAGGCGTTGGCTGAGCGCCGCGTCCTCTGTGTCCCATCGCTCCCCGTTTTGTGCTTCGAGCACGTAGTACTCTGCATCGTGAACGATGGGCGAATTTTGCGCCGATACGGTCTGGCAAGAAATACAGGCGATACCGAAGGCAATCGCCAACGATGATTTCAACATTTGGGACTCCAGGATGAGTTGCAACGAATGAGCACAGGACGCGACCTGCGTCCGCTTAGGCTATGAAAATTCGGAGAAGGCCGAAAGCAGTGCTTCGAGGTGAGATCTGCGATCGTGCGAAACTGAACCGTTCGACCGGTGAACGATCACGCAATTCAGATCGTGCGCGGTCGCTCTAAAAACTAGTATACCGGTCGTTGCGATTTCGGTTCCTCGAAATCATGAGGCACGCGATGCGCGATCGCTTGGAGTCTCGACGGACTCGCTTGCGTTCGATTCTGTCCAATTCTCGGCGGTCACAAATCGCGGCCAACCCGCCATTCATGGAATCGATTCGCGGCGGATGACGACGTTCGTTCACTGCTGGCGAGATAAATAGGATTGGTCGGCATCGCTCAGTGCATTGATCTCGACGACAATTTTTGTCCCGTCTTCCTTCTGCAGTTGTGCCTTTCCCGACCTCTGCTGCAGGAACTTGGCACGAGTTTGAAAGTCTCCGGAGGTCCAAGTTCTGAACTCCGGCTGCATGGGAACAGAAGCCTCTGAGGTCGTTTGAAGCACCTTGGCATCGGGGTCGATGGCTTCAAGTTCTGTTCGCGCGATCGCGTCGATTTCTGTTTCCGGAAACCGACGAATCACGGTCGCGTAAGCTGCAGGGGCACGATTGCGAACACGTGGGGTCAGCGATGCCGCCAAAACGCGAGCTTTAACCAAGGCCTCCGCCTGCGCGGATTCGTCCGGATACAGCTTTTTTTTCTTAAGCTCCCGCGTTAACTCAACGGCTTCGGGTTTCCACTTCGGAAATAAGCTGTAGATCGCTTCGCCCTCATGGATCACCAACAAGGGTTCCAGCGGAGCGGAGCTGTTTCCGTCCAAAAGGTCAGTCTTCGATTCTGCGATCAACGCGTCAATCTGCTGTTTGATCTCGTTGTAGATTTCAACGGATCGTTGCGCTGGTTTGGCGTAGCTGCCCAGTGCATCCGGGGACCCAAGCTTTGCTACTTCCGAAAGTGCGACCGCGGCCGCGAGAACTTGGTCCGACTGCAATGCCTGCTCTGCAGTGCTCACCGCCTGTTGCAACGCATTGATCTCTTGCTGATTGAAGGCGCGTCCCGATTTTTTCAAAGTGGTCATGAGCATGCGTGGCAGATCATCGCCTCGAAGCGAACCGGCCCCACCATACAGTTGCTCGCCGTCAGCTCGCACCACGTAGAGTTGAGGGATTCCCGCACCTGTCATGGGAAACTTGCGCGACCACTGCGCCCAATCGCGATTGTTGTTCGTGATGATTTTTAGCGGGACAAACTGTCCCGCGAACCCAGCCAACGACCGATCGTTTTCCAACCGGTCCAGCAAGGCAGCGCAGGGCGGTCAGGTTTCTTGGCCAGCCATGGCGAAGATGGGGCGTCCCGTCGTGGCCGAAATTTCAAGCGCTTCCTCCACCGATGGAAGCTTGGTTTGGGCTGAGACGCCGCCAATCCAGACACAAAGGATTCCCAGGCAATGGAATGCTGGTTTCACGGTCAATCTCCGAAACGAATGGTCAACGGGATAGCGAGGGTCAACTGGGACGCCGCTCTTTGGGCTCCCATTCTATCCTCGCACTCCTCGTCTCGCAGCCAGTCCTGCCGCACGCGGTTCGCGTTCAGCTGGGATCGTCCTGGGCATCATTTTTAAATCGGATTCGGGGTTTTCGTCTGCGTCTTGCATGCGGGCGATCTCGTTCAGTTGCGAACTGTTTCACCTCCCGCGTGTTCCATTGCTTGCGGTGATCCGAACGCGTGTGTCGAAAGTTTCCGAAATTGCTTTAAGGGGATCGGGCCGCGGTGCCGCAGGTTCTCCTGTTTCAGCCATCCCCTCAACATCACGGTCGAAAGCCACTGCGATGACCAAGCCGAAACTTCCCCTCACGCTCACCATCGGAATCCTTGCCAGCCTGCGTTTCGCGGCATGCTCCGCGGACGCAGGAAATCCGTACCAACGCCAATCAGGACACTGGCAGCAACATCAGGGTCACCGGTTTTCGGGAGGCCACCAATCGAATTGGTACCCGACACCCTATCCACCGCGTTGCGAACCCATTCGCCCACCGGTGCTGCCGCCCATCTATCCACCGATTTATGCTCCACCATCGATCTGTCCCCCTTGCGCTCATTGCGGTCCGGGTGGTCGGTACCCCTCGTACCTGGGGCCCACGTGGGGCGCTATCCGTCATTCGGCGGCCATCGCCCGTTCTAGTTGAGCGCCCGTTCTAGTTGAGCGCGAGTTACTGAGGATCGCACGTTCTCGTC
>JBPCVD010000291.1:0-2681 GCA_051010815.1 Rubripirellula sp. | reverse complement strand
TGTACTCGTATCGAGTCATTCGCCGGAAGGATGAATGACGCTGCTCGACACGACGTACCTTTGAGGCAATTTGAATCTCAGCCGAGAGCCACTCGACGATTTTCACGCGATCGTCGTCAGCCAACTCTGGACCATCTTCAGGTGGCATCTCGCCGTTGGTCACCGCCGCGGAGACATCCAGCCATTTTTTGACGTCTTCTCCGTGCAAGAGATCGGGGTCCAACGTGTCTAGCCGGAACTCACCTTCTGCTGTCTCGGCACCGTGGCATCGGTAGCAAGCATTCTTCAACACGGGTTCGACGCCAGTGCGAAACGCGTTCAGATTCGCAGTCAGTATTTCGTCCACGTTTGCTTGCGATATCGGCTTTCGATAACTCGACCGAAGCGCACCCGCAGTCTTTACTTCTTCCAGTGTTTGCGTGTTCGACGAACCGGTCGCATCGGTATCTGTTTGCAGCGTTGCGGGCTCCTGGGCTACCGCATTGCTCAGCATCAGGACGCCCAAAGTGCATTTGCCGAGCAAGTTCACGATGGCCGATACGTGAGCGTTCATCGTGTGCAGTCCTTGTGCGACGGGCGGCAGTGCGGACGCGTGAGGCGTGTTTCGCAACGGCAGCCAGAACAGTCTTCAGGTGGGATAATCAGAGGTAAGGCCTTTTAATATCGTTGACCGGCGACGAACCCAAAATCCCGTATTTACGGGATAGATGGGATCTTTTTGCTGCGAAACGCTGCCCCATCAAAAGGATGACGCGTGTGCTGGTGCTCCAGCATCGACGATCGATGCCTGGAATATCTCGTCGAAAACGCGACGTTTGCTGAGCCCACATCTGCGATCGTCAATCTTATCGATGCACTCTGTCGGACGCTGACGTCTCACGCAGCTCGGTTCCAACGTCACGCTCCGTTCCAACGTCACGCTTGGTTAACCGACGATTCCACTTCGAGCGCTTCGAAGTCAGGAGCTCAATCAAGACTCGTGACCACGACGTAGTAGGCGCCCACTTCGCCTTCCTTGATCTCAAAAAAGGGAGCGAGCTGATACGAGCCCTTTTTAAGTTCTGTGACGAAGGCGACCTCTTCGGCATCTTTGTCGACAGGTTTCCGGTCGAGATCATTTCCGTCGATTCGGAGGACCCCGTGCGTGGCACCGATGGCGTTTCCGACCACGGATCGGAAGGTCGGCGAGGGACCAGGAACACCGGCTCCCGCGGGAAGCTCGGCATTGATCGCGACTCCCGACTCAGCAGGCCAGCGGCGGAGGGAAACTTGATATCTGCCATCACGGATCACCTTCACAGCCCAGTGGCCCTCGTGGACAAGCTTTTCGGAACCATTCTGTTTCCGGTTGGCCTCGCGGATAGACCCTTGGTGCCATGGGGGGTAAACCTTCTGAATCCAGTCGTGTGCCGTGAGGCTGACCACGGGGTGCTCCGGATGTCCGAGGTAGATCTCTGTTGTTTGTGAGAAAGTGGGTTCGAGTTCGTTCCACCATTGGTCATAAAACTCCCGCATCTTTGCGACAACTTCCGCGTTTTCTTTGGCGATGTCGTTTTTCTGACCTGGATCGACGGTGATCGCATAAAGTTCTTTGCCGTTGATCAATCGGTACTCTTTTGACATTACCGAAGATCCACGCCACTTGATCGGATCGCGGACGCGTTGCGAATCAGTGATGACGAAACGCTCGGGCCAATCAACGTCCTTCGTCGGGTCCAACAGAGCGGCGATCGAAACACCGTCAAACTTCACGCCTTCAGTCTTCTTCACACCGGTCATCTCAAGCAGCGTGGGGACAATGTCGACGGCGTGGGTCAATTCGCCGACGTCATGCTGTTTGGTGATGCCGCCTGCAGGCCAATGGAGAAAGAAAGGGACGCGGTGACCGCCATCGTAGGGGCTTCCCTTGGCGCCCCGCATCCCAGCGTTGTAAACGTTCGCACCGCTGGCCGTTCCATTATCGGTGGTGAAAACGAAGATCGTATCGTCGGCGATCCCAAGCTCTTCAATCAGCCGTCTCGTCTGGCCAACATTGTCGTCGATGTTGGTAATCATGCCGTAGAATGCGGCGATACCCTCGGACTGATCTGGATACATCTCGAGGTACTTGGTTGGGCAATGCAGCGGTTTGTGCGGCGCGTTCGTCGTGATGTAGGCAAAGAATGGCTTCTCTTCTTTCGCACACTTGCGTATGAAGTCGTTTGCACGGTCGAAGAAGACATCGGTACAGAAGCCCTTCGCGGGAACAATTTCGCCGTTGTGGAAATAGGAACCGTCGAAATAGGCGTTGTCCCAAACGTCCGGGGTTTGGCCGACACCGCCACCACCATGTCGATAGACTTCGGTGAAGCCCCGGTCCTCGGGGCGATAGGGATAGTTGTCACCGAGATGCCATTTCCCAAACATGCCCGTTTCGTAGCCCGCGTCGCTGAACATCTGGCCGATGGTGACCTCATTCTCACGCAACATCGAACGACCCATGATCGTGTGCCAGACACCGGTGCGGTTTGTCCAATGGCCAGTCAGGAGCGAGCAACGCGTTGGAGAACATGTTGGGGCAACATGGTAATCGCTCAATCCAGAGCTTTCCGATGCCAACTGATCGATGTGGGGAGTCTTGATAATCGGATTCCCAGTGCATCCGAGATCGCCGTAACCCTGGTCGTCGCTGATGACGAACA
>JBPCVD010000290.1:0-3284 GCA_051010815.1 Rubripirellula sp. | reverse complement strand
CAGGCACAAGTTCGATTCACGACGGCCGTGTATGGATTGCATGCGGAGGGAACCGCCTATCGAATGGACAACGTGCCGGTCCCGCTCCGCGCCCTGATGCCGACTCGCCTTCCGACCGATGAATTCGTGTTGGAATCACTGCAACAACGATATGAAGAACGCTGTCCGTCTGTGGACAAAGCAGCGACTGAATTGATGCTGAACGACCGACTCTTGGGCTAGCGGACGGCGCGGAAACTTCCGTGCAGTCATGCCGATCAAACGGCACAGTGCTAACGAGTGCGATTCGACGATTTGCGATTCGACGATTTGCTGGTCCGCTCTTCGATGCAAACACGAACTTAGGACTCCAGGTCGAGCCGGATGCCGCCAAGCCAACGAGCGATGAGGTTGTAAACGACGGCGCCGATGAGCCCGAAGAGAAATCCAAGGACACCGTAAAAGATCGGTATCAAAAGCAGACCCCCGAGCCCGGTCACGACACCGATCGCCGATGGAGCCTCACCTTCCATGCTGACCGTCGCACCGAGCAACGTGATGAACAAGAATAACCCTCCGAACAACAGTCCCATCAACGCGTAAATCGCACCCAACGTCATCCCAAGGGAAATGGGTTCGATGCGTTTGACCGCATACGTGCGAGTTTCGTAAGGCTGCGTTGCGGGACTTGTCGTCGCATCAGCATTCGGCTGCGTGGATACGTTGTAGGGATTCTGTGATTCCATGATTCCTCACTGAAAGTGCATCGGAGCGTTCGCATTCATCGTCGGCACGTCGAGTCGACGGATCGAACGTAGCGTATCAGATCTCATCACCGAAGATGGCCTCGCGCTTCGTCTCGCCGACCCCGCTATGCACGCGATTGCACCCCGCGTCTACGCGAGCCTGATACGCCACGCCTGCGCAAGCCTGACATAACCGTACCTGAGCATCGAATGGCGGTCGTCGCGATCGGATCAACACGATTTCAATGCATCTTCACGACAACTCGTGGGCCCCAAAACTGAGCGTCAGCTTTGACCAACGCCAGCCGGAGTCACGCGTTCAGCAGCAGATGGATTGACCCGCGCAAACACTCGACCCACGTTGACCTCCCTGACAAGCTACAAACCGACTTCGGGGACAAACTCATTCGCAGGCACGTCACTGCTGCGTCCTTGGGGTGTCATCAATGCCTGATAGATTCGGTAGTCAATCGATTCGCCGAGATAGCGAGTTTCGCCGCCCGCCGCTGCCATGTTCACACCACCGATATGCAACGATGAAGGCCGAGCCACGTCACTTCGATTCGATCGATTCATAAACGTGTTGTAGACATCGCCGCCATTGATCTTGTGGATCGGCTGCACCGCTGCCGCGTTCGCAGCCCCAAGATCATCCTCGAAATGCCAAACGCATCCCTGCAGATAACGAGCATCATTTGGGTATGCGACGACTTCGTTGCCCTGAACCGTTTCGAATCGCATCAAATGATTGGCGTTCGCGGAGAGGCTCGTCAAGTGCCAAGGCTGCGCCTGTTGGTTTTCGGTGAACAACAACGTATTGGATCGACCGTCCTTGAAATCTTGGCTTCGTGCGGGCCGACTCGTGGGAACGAGCGCTCCAGAATTGGAAACATCGAATCCGGGATACTGGTTTCCGAAGATTCCATTGGCGCGAGACATCGACCGAAGAAACGTTACCGTCTGAGGCTGGCCGCCACTTCGAGAGTAGGTGAACGGAAAGTTCGCGTGCATGCCCGAGTTGGCAACATAACTATTGAGACCCGAATTCTCGATTCTGCCTGTGGAACTCGCGCAGGCAAACACCCCAAAGTTAATCGCTGCGATAGTGCTGTAACCTCGCCGTGTCGCCTCGCGTTCCCCAGCCCCATCGGACAGCAACGGATGCGGTCTTGCGTCCACCGTTCGTAGATCGGCTGATTGTCCAACTCACCCAGCAAGGCAACATGCCAGGAACCGAGTTTCATATGCCGCGGCACCGCGCCGCCGAAACTTCCCGGATCAGCGGGATCAATGCCACCATCGAACACACCATACGCTTGACAGTGTCCCGGCAACGTTCCTTTCGACAGCTCGTAGTTGTTCGCGGCAATCGCCAGTTGACGAAGGTTCTCGTTACATTGAGCTTGGCGCATCCGCGCGCGAACACCCGTGACCGCCGGAACTGAAATCGACACCAAGATGCCAATGATCGCGATAACGACCAGCAACTCTACCAACGTGTAGCCTGCCGCATGCACACACTTACGCATCACACACCTCCGAAAAGAGAGAAGAGAGGGTCCCAGGCTGTGGGAGTGAATAGACTTTCAGCCTAGACCTTGCAGCGATGCCAAATCAAGAAAAAAGTGGTGCGTCGCGTGAACCCACAGCGACGAAACCCTGAAACGGGCCGCAAAAAGCTGGCAAACGGCGGCGTGCCATGGGGGACCAGGGGCCTCAAGAACTCGCGCGGATCTGCTTCAAACGCCGCTGGTACTCGCTCAAGCCATGCAACGCGTGATAGAGCACGCCACATTCCAAATCGACATCCTGGCACTCGTCCAAGACCTCGCACAGGCGGCGCACGCTACGCTTCACCCAAGGCTGAGTAAGCGTGTCATCAGGTGCGGAAAGCGAGATGAACTCCAAGACGTGCCCCGTCGTCCCCAGCGATTCACCTAGGTCACGTGTCCAACCTGTTCGATGGAGATAGGCAGGTGAATAACTGCCGTCAGGATTCTGGTTTTGCTCGGCGTCTTGAAGGGCTTGCTGCACAAGCGCATCGGCTTCCGCCCATACACCGCTGATAGGCTTTCCTTCCTGCCGACGCTTCTCTAGCGACATCGCAATTCCGATCAGGCGGTGAGTTCCGCCGCAGACGCTTGACTGCAAACTCTGCTGCAATTCCGAGTAAAGCAAATCCTCGGTGGAGTACTCCATACCATCACGTGCACGCCAGCGATGGTCGGTATCGTGATAGGCGGTCAAAGCGATGAGAGTCCAACTGAACTCGTATTCCAGATTCCGCGGCACGTCGTATTCGGCTTGACGAAGCCAGTCGGCAAGCGTGAACGTATCCGACAGGCCTTGAATCGGCGTCTCGACCGGCAAGCCACATTGAGAGATGACCGCAAGCCACTGGTCTCGATGCCCCTGGCCAATTTTTGTTGACGGCTGCATCGCCATTCGAAGACCGTTGCGCGGTGGATTCCCAAGCAAGTCTCCCGCCGTCGGTTCAAATCCAAGACATGGCTTCCCAGCCAACAAATAGGGCAACGCCGGTGTCGCGCCTTGCGGCGT
>JBPCVD010000289.1:0-6627 GCA_051010815.1 Rubripirellula sp. | reverse complement strand
TTGCTGCACGCAGGGTCTGATTTTGCCACAACGTATTCGCAACAACTCTCCGGTATGCATTCCAATCGTCGAACCCATCGGCCGCTTTCGGTTCTCTTTCTCCTTGCATCGTTTGCACAAACCTTTTGTTTCAATGGCGAGCCGGCCGATGCTGTCGAAGTCGAGCCGCGTCACGAAAATCTTGTTTACGCAACTGTCGACGGAAAACCGCTGAAGCTCGATCTCTATCTTCCCAACGATGACACCGTCAAAGCTCCTCTGGTCGTTTGGATTCACGGCGGCGGGTGGCGAGGCGGATCGAAATCGCGGGTGCCCTTGAAGTCGATCGTCGAGAACGGGTTCGCGTTGGCAAGCATCAATTATCGGTTCACGGACACCGCCCTTTTTCCAGCGCAGATTCACGACTGCAAAGGAGCGATTCGATGGCTTCGATCCCAGGCCGATACCTACGGCTACGATGCCGACTGGATCGCCGTTGCGGGAAGCTCTGCCGGCGGACACCTCGCACTTCTGGTCGGAACATCAGGCGACGTAAAGGAGCTTGAGGGTGACACTGGCGGAAACCTTCAGCATTCATCGCGTGTGGACGCGATCATCGACTACTTCGGACCCTCTGATTTCGTTCTGCGCGGGAAGACACAACCGGAGCGTGCTTACACTCAGAAATCAGGAAGTTTCGCCCTGCTGGGAGGCGTTCAAGACGGCAGCATTGATCCGGAAATGGAACTCCAAGCTAGTCCGACAACCTACATTGATGCCACCGACCCACCACTCTTGATCTTCCATGGCAGTCAGGACAAGACCGTGCTTCTGGATCAGAGCGAACGCATGCATGCCGCCTACGGTTCGATGGGACTGAAGTCCACGTTGGTGATTCTGGATGGTGCGGGGCACGGGGGAACCGCCTTCTATCGAGAGAAGCCGATCAAACAGGCCGTGACTTTTCTTCAGCAGTGTTCGCCCGCTCACGCAGCGCATTCCAAGAATCCTTGAGTCCGCCAAGCGAATATCGCATGGAGCGTGCAAGAACGACTACGGTCGTGCTGGTGGCCCGGCAGGTTTGCCAGTCTTCTTCGCGATCGGATACTTCGGTTGCCACGTCGAATGCTTCTGCGTCAACCAGTCGTCGATTCTCTGCCTCATCGCTTCAGCAACCTCCGGCTGCCTTTGGATAACATCGTTGGCTTCGCCGGGATCGTCCGTCAGGCAATACAATTCCCAGGCGTCAGATTCGTAGTAGTAGAAAATCTTGTAGCGTTTACCAGCCAAGTCATCGATGGCAACAACGGTAGGCTGCGCCCTTGAATCCATGTAGCCGGGAAACAGGTAGAACACGGGATCACGCTTTTCAGATGTGCCGGGATTTTGCAGCACATGTGCGAATGAGTCGCCATCCAACGGATGAACGTCGCGTGACGGCTTCCACTGGTTCCCGGCCAGCTGCAGGCAAGTTGGGTAGTAATCGAGGCAATGAATCTTGCGGCTACTGACCGTGCCCGGCGCGACCTTACCGGGCCAACGCACGATCAGGGGAACTCGGATACCGCCTTCGGTCAGCATGCCTTTCTTGCCTTTGAGTGGCAAGTTATCCGCATGCGTGCCACCGTTGTCGGACGTGAAGAACACAACCGTGTTGTCGGTAATGCTGTCCGATGTGTCGCCGTCACGATTGGGATCGTTGAGTAGATCGAGCATCCGTGCGAGGTTCTGGTCAACTCCGGCAATGAACCCGAGATATTCTGCTTGTTTCGATCCACTTGCCAGAAATGCCTTCTTCAAATCCGGCCGCGCTTTGACGGGACCATGAACTGCATAGGTGTGAAATTGCAAATAGAAAGGTTTTCCAGTGTCCGTGAGTTTGCCAACGGTTTCTTCTAACGCATCGCCAACCGCATCGCTAATGTGCTTGGGAGTGCCGACCAAATCAGCGGGAAGATTCCGACGCTTTACGTAGGTGTCACTGTAGGGTGCTCCGAAGCGATCGAAGTGTCCGAGCCCGACGCCTTTGAATTTCCAGGCACCACTCTTATTGTTGGCAAAGCAGGATGGCTGATGGCCCTGCGAATAGCCGCCAATGTTGATGTCAAAGCCGACGTTTTCAGGCATCGTCGAATCGTCCTGATGGCCACCGACGTGATACTTGCCAATGTGAGCGGTCGCATATCCGTTCTTTTGGAGCGCTTCGGCGATTGTAACCGCTTCGGCGGCAACGTCTTCACTTTGCTTCGGCCCAATGAATTTCGCCTTGTCTTTGCTTATTCCACCCTTGCCGTTCCGATTCAGATTCCCAACGACGTAAACGTCGTTGTGGATCCTAGCCGGATACTGTCCCGACAACATTGCCGCTCGCGTCGGAGCACAGTTCGGTTGAGCATAGGCATGTGTAAAACTCAAGCCATCTTTCGCCAGGTTGGCTAGATGAGGCGTCACGTACTGTTTGCCATGCGTCCCCATCGTCGGGGCCTCGACGCCAATGTGATTCCATCCAAGATCATCGACCATGTAGATGATGATGTTGGGTTGAGTGGGTTCAGCAAAGGCTAAGCCGCAACTCAGGATCACGAATGAAAGCGCGGACAGTCCAAGTGTTTTGTTCATGTTGAATTCCGGAAGTGACGTACGCGTCACTGGATCATTGTCTTTCGAGAAAACCGACTATTTCACCATAAAGAGCAACGGCTAGCAGTAGACAGGACGCTGGCTCGGCGAATTCTCCCGTCCGTTCACGCGGATAGCTGGTCGACAATTCGCAGGGTTAGGCAAGATAAGCCGGTTGTGAGGATTGTAGCTATCGGGCCGTTCCAACGGTCAATCAGATGGAGGAATACCATGGGGATTGCCACGATGTTTCACCGATTCAAACGTTATTACCGTAATTTTCGTAACGCACGACGGTCTGAAGGGATGGCTTCCGTGAACGTCGCGGAAGTCGCCACGAAGTCGCGAAGCCGGCATCGATTCAGAAGATCGTTTGGCGATGATGACGCCGAGCAAACGATGTGATCGCCCTTTGCATCGAATCTGTCGAGACCAAAACTCGTTGTGGCCATTGGCCATCAGATCGACGAAGCCTGCAACTCAAAATGCTTCTTTCCGACGTGCTACACCAAGCCGCAAACCTGCATCGATTGCGATGGCTCGGAAACGGGACGTTGATTCGAACGCTCGTGGCATGGATCGTGGTTGCGGCAGTTGCATCTGGCGACGACGGCCAACAAGAGAGCGTCGAGGCCAAGCTTGAACGGCTAACGAAAGAGGTGGACGAGCTACGCGAGTACGTCAATCGTTCGCCAAATGAGCCTTTCCTGCAAACAAGCGACGCATCAGGCCCGATTTGGCAAGCAGCACTCATTGAAGATCCGTTGCCCTTGTCAGGTCCTGAGCTTGCGGCCTCTCCAACGCCATCCGCCGATTCCGTCGACCGAATCCAGCGAATGGCTGCTGAAATGTCTGACATGCGTTTTAGCATGCAGCGTATCAACGCGCGGATCGACCAATACGAGGATGGTCTGACCGTCAGTCTGCTCAACAAAGAGTGGAGTGCGACCGTGACTGGCGCGCTCATCGGCGAGATGATCTTCTCAGAACAGCGGCCTGTCATTCCTTCGGCAATTGTGTTGGTCTCGCCAAGTTTCGGGAATGACACACCGACGGTCGATATCCACGGGAAGTCGAGCAAGCTAGGTGTCATCTTTCGCGGTCCCGACTGCTCCGGCATGAAAACGGGCGGCGCGATCCTTGCTTACTTCTTCGGTGAAGACTTCCTTGACGACGTTGCCGGAGTCAATCTGATCGGTGGTTATGCCGAGATTAAGAACGATCGATGGCGGTTCCTATTTGGGCGGGCTGCCGATGTCGTGAATCCAAGGTTGCCCGGAACGCTTGATTTCAACAAGGGAAGAAACGCAGGTAACCTCGGATTTACGCGGGGTCAGTTTCGTGTCGAATCGTATTTGCAACTCAGCCGAAGTTCGCAGGTGACGAGCTACCTCGCGTTGGCGAACCCGATCGCAACCGCCTACAACGGTAACAATCTCAATTTTATCGAAGACAATGGTTGGCCCAATGTGGAGACTCGAATCAAGTACGGTGTGGGCTCGGTGAGCGAACAGTTTGGTGTCAAATCGAGACGGTACGAGATCGCCACGTCGGGACTCATTGGTCAACTACGACGGACCGATCTAATCGATCCTTCCGTGGTCGATGTTTGGGCATTCGGCTTTGATCTAAAGGCAGATTTCACTGACGACTTCAGAGTGCGCGCCGAGTTCTTTCACGGTCAGGCGCTCGGCAATATGAACGGCGGGATTCTGCAGATCATCAATCCGGTCACCCTTCAGGCCGTTCGCACCACAGGAGGATGGTGCGATTGCCGCATTCAGTGGACGAATCGATTCAGATCGGCATTCGGAATGGGAATCGACGATCCGTCGAACAACACCGTGCGTGATGGACTCCCAAACCGGAACGCATTCTTGTTTGGGAATCTGATTTGGGACCTGACCAGCTATTCTGAGGTTGGTTTCGAGATCGCACAGTGGGATACCGATTACCAGCCAGCCGAATCCCTCGGCGCGATCGCACCACGCAACAACAAATCGATGATCTATCGAACGAGAGTCGTTTTCCGATTCTAAGAATGAATTGGTCGATTGGTGAATCTCCGGCGATATCGTCGAATCCCCCAGCCCTCCAAGCCAGCGGACATCGATCCGCTCGCGTCTGAGGAGGACTGCACAACATTGGACTCAACAATGTCCAATTGAATGCCCGCGAATGGCTGCGACACAGCCTAGAATGGGTGGCGAAACCCTGGCCTGCAAAAGGATTCTGAAAGATGAGATACCGATTTTGGTTCGTCGCCACACTTGCAACTTTTCTGGGCGTTCCGGCATTGCAAGCCCAGGACGTCGGAACGTTGACTCCCGAAAAGGCGGCACGCGTGCATGGCAAGAAACAATACTCGCCATATGCGAACCGAAAGTTCCCCGCCCGCCCGCTGTTCGGTGACACTCATCTGCATACTGGCATGTCGCTTGATGCTGGAGTTTGGGGCACATCTCTTATGCCGGTCGAAGCTTACCGTTTCGCGCGCGGCGAGCAAGTGAAGAGTTCGACCGGACAACCGGTCAAGCTCTCGCGGCCACTCGATTTCCTCGTCGTCACCGATCATTCCGACAACATGGGCTGGGTCACGGACCTCATCGCCGGCAAGCCCCAACTGCTTTCTGACGAATGGGGAAAGAAATGGTATGGCATGATTCAGGAGGGGAAGGGCAACGACGCGGCGCTCGAGATGATCGGCCTCTTCTCTCAAGGAAAGTTCCCGGCGAGTCAAATGTATGCGCCGGGCACGCCTGGCTATCGGCATGCCTGGGAAGAGACCGTCGAAGCAGCGGAAGAATACAACGAGCCTGGGCGTTTTTCGGCCATCATCGGCTTCGAGTGGACGTCACTCGTGCAGGGTGGCAACATGCACCGCAATGTGATCTTTCGCGACAACGCGGATCGTGCGTTACAGGTTTTGCCCTTCACCACAATGCCGCCGATCGGAAGCCCCAACCCGATTGAATTGTGGAAGTGGATGGCGGCCTACGAGGAAAAGACGGGAGGTCGTGTGCTGGCCATTCCCCATAACGGCAACCTATCCAACGGGATCATGTTCCCAGTGGAAAACGCTTACACCGGGAAGCCGGTGGATCAGGACTATGCGAAGGAACGGCTGAAGTGGGAACGTCTCTACGAGGTCACGCAGACCAAAGGCGATGGCGAGGCTCATCCCTTCCTCTCGCCCAACGATGAGTTTGCGGACTTCGAAACTTGGGACAAGGCTAACTTGGACGCCAGCCAGGCCAAGACAAAAGAGATGCTCGAGTTCGAGTATGCCCGTTCGGCGCTGAAGAATGGTTTGACACTCGAAGCAAAACTTGGCACCAATCCTTACAAATTCGGGATGATCGGAAGTTCCGACGCGCACACGGGGCTGGCCGCCATGGAAGAAGACAACTTCTTCGGGAAGACGTTTCCACAGGAACCTGGCCCCGACCGGATGTTTACCAAGTTCATGGACAACCCGAAGATTGGGGCGACCATCTTCGACTGGGAAATTTGCGCGGCCGGATATGCTGCGGTCTGGGCGGAAGAAAACACACGGGCCTCGATCTGGGACGCCATGCATCGACGGGAAACCTATGCCACCACCGGGACTCGTGTTGTGGTGCGATTCTTTGGTGGATGGGAATTCGAAGACGACGACGCGCACTCTCGCAATCCGGCCGTCGTCGGTTACACCAAGGGCGTTCCCATGGGCGGAGACCTACCGGGATCTGCAAGCGGCAAGTCTCCTACCTTTCTGGTTGCTGGCTTGAAGGACCCCATCGGTGCCAACCTCGATCGAATCCAAATCGTGAAAGGCTGGCTTGATGTTAATGACCAGCCGCAAGAGAAAGTCTATGACGTGGTCTGGGGCGGTGACCGCAAGCAAGGCGAAAACGGAAAACTGCCTCCCGTTGGCAGCACCGTCGATGTTGGAAACGCAACATGGACAAACACGATTGGATCGCCTGAATTGATCAAGGTCTGGAAGGATCCCGACTTCGACCCATCGCAGCGCGCCTTCTACTACGC
>JBPCVD010000288.1:0-3018 GCA_051010815.1 Rubripirellula sp. | reverse complement strand
GAATAGTAGTCGAAGACTGCAATGGGTTCTCCATCGGCTGGGGTGTAGTCCTTCACGATGTGCCGCAAACTCAAACCCATCGCCGAAAGGTCGACATTCAAATCATCTTGCGTGATCGGTTGGTCGAACAACATCGCGTTCGCCTGACCTGACCGGTCAAGCGCATCGCCGATCGTCTCGCGATTGAGGAAGACGTTCATGGGAGCTGCCTGACTTGGCGAGAGCGCAAAGCGACCAATCCCTCGGTCAGGAACGATGTCGACGACTTTCATTCTCGGAAGGCCCTCGCTCTCGGATTCTCGTCGCCCCAATGGACTGTCCGCCGGGACCGCCTGTTCGACGGGCAAACGGACCGTGACCAAGTCTCCGATCTGCACTCCCAATTCCGCGGCCGCGGCGGCGTTCAACATCACCGATTCATCGTCCAGAGCTTCACGTGGCTTTCCCGAACCAGAGTCGAGTCGCCAAAAACTGTCGTCGCAGCCGATGATCTGGACAGATCCAGCTCGACGAATCACTCCATCCTCCCTTCGGGTCTCGACGACGCCGCTATTGAAGAGGATCAGGGCGACGGGCTCGATGTCACCCGTGACCCGACCATCGAGCGTGAAGAAGGCTCCGGGTATCACGGCCGAGTCGGTCTTGCCGAGTCGCTCGACGGTCAGTTCTCGAAGACTGCCGCGCATCGAATCCCCGACCAAAAGCGCGCCAACGATCACGGCCGTCGCCGTCGCCACGCCCAAAGCCACCGCAAGCGATACTCGCCATGAATGGCGCGTCGAAGCAGCGATCATTCGAGCTGGTGAGAGGTTCAGCGGCCCCGAGGCGCGCGGGGTGGCTCTTTTATCAACAGCTGATTTATCGTTTGCGTTGGACATCGTTGACCGATTGCTGGGCACCACTGGCTTCAAACAACTGCATTCGTTCTACGCCGATCAAGCGGCTCGCAACAGTCCACGCCGACCGAACACCGCTGCATTCGCAATGCTGAAGTAAAACCGAAAGCCCGAGCATTGGCCCGTATCCAGAGGTGGTCGATCCGAAAAATGCGACGTGAGGCGGCTCGATTTCGTGGTAATCTTCGTTCGTCACGAATGAAACGGCTCGGAAACAAAGCCAGAAAGGGGAGCAACCTTGGATACTCACGCACGTCTTGTGATGGTGATCACCACGATTGCCTCGCACCAGGAGGCCGAAGCACTTGCCGCCGCGCTGATCGAACATTCCCTGGCTGCGTGCGTCCAGGTCGATGGGCCGATCACAAGCTGGTATCGATGGAACGGCAAGGTCGACAAGGCCCGCGAGTACCGGCTGATGATCAAGACCACGCAATCCGCTTGGCCGACGCTTCAAGAAAAGCTCGTCGAACTTCACCCTTATGACGAACCTCAAATCATCAAGATTCAGATCGACGAAGCCAGCGAAGGTTATCGCGACTGGGTCATCACTCAAACGACGTGATCTACCTGCTCTCGCAATCGCTACTCAAGTCCCTCGACACCGGTTGGTGGAATCAACTGACCTCCGATACGTCCCAACTTGGGCCTCGGCCAGAATCTTGGCTCAATCGAGAATCCGAACCCGACGTTGTCTCGACCCTCGTCGACGTTCACACCGACTCGTAGCAGCATTGACTCGCCGATGCGCGTGATCGCCAGTGTTTGCCCAATGTTTCCAGTGAATCCAAAGTCATAGGTTGTACCAGCGGACGCAATCCATTTTTCGTTCAACCGATAGTCAACGGACCCCCGCAGCACGGTGCTGCTGATCGGCCCCTCGAGTGACAACAAACCGAGATAGACGTCGCCGACGCCTGGCCGACTACTCCGCACACCGGCACTAATCGATCGCAGCCCGTTATCGAAGAAGTCAAAGTAGCCGTCACTTAGAAGTGTCACGCGATCGCCAACGTGATACAGCATGTTGTAAGTCGCGGGGCCCAGCTGCTCACCGAAGTTGTCGCGGTCCTGTTTGGGAAAGAACAGCAAGTCGAAGTCCAGTTGCAACAGATCAACAATTCTCTCTCGTCCCGGGAGTCCGCGTTTCGTTTGCCAGCGTTGATGAAGCCCAAGGTTAACCTGTTGTAGATCGTCGGCGATCACGTCACTGGGGCTCGCGACCAAACGTTGAAAGCCCTGCCGAAAGGCGTAAGTCCGCGGATCATATTGAGCCGGCAGAAAACCACCGAATTCCTCGGTGATGAATCGACTTCGGAACTGCTCCTGCGCGTTGTCATCCAGCGGATCGTAAAGCGGAATCGCATCCAAATTCGTATCGCTATCAGCGTAGAAATAGCCGGCGGTCCACTCGACTTTGTGCGCCAGCCCGCGGATGTTCAACAGGGCGCTTTGCACGGATGGATCGGCCCGCCATGCGGAGAGACTTGCCGTGATGCCCGCCTGCCCAAGCAAACGAGTTAGCGGTTCACCGTCGCTCGCTTCGCCATAGTGGGCTGCCTCGCCCGAGATGCTGGGAACGACCCGCACGGTACCGAGCTGCACCGGCATCGATAGTTCCTGACGTGTCGAGGCGACAACACCGCTGCTCTCCACCTCGCCCGGAACGGGAGAATAGAGCGCCGCCTCATCCGGATCCTCCGGCAGGTCCCCCACCCTCAACCGCTCGTAGCCAACCTTGCTGTGACCCGAGAGCGTTAGCCGATCACCAAGCAGCGAGCCACCAAGCAGATAGTGATCAAGTCTCGGAAACTGCTCGGTGACCGTATAGAAGTCGTTCACACGTCCGTATGCGGAAATATCGAACAGGTGACTATTCTTGTAGTGTTGGTAGCGCAATCCAGTCCGATGATCAACATCCTGGTCCCATTCATTCTCCAGATATTGATCGAGGAAGTTGCGGTCACTTATCCATCCGATCTCCGCGGTCAGCTCTCTATTGGGACCGAGGTAATGTTTGTGTCGCAGCAGTGATCGGCCGCGCGACTTGGTCTCGGGAACAAGGTTTTGTCGGTCTCGCCCAAGTGTGTCGAGACCATCATCATGGATGAACCATGAATCA
>JBPCVD010000287.1:0-4482 GCA_051010815.1 Rubripirellula sp. | reverse complement strand
GGTTACAGGCGTTCTCTTCTTCTCTTCGTGTTGGGTGCGAGGTGTTGACGCCGCTGCTTTTCTTCCGGAGCCGATGCTTGTGCAGTCCAATGATTGGGCCTGGTTGCCGACACCGCGTGTCGAGATCCTTCCCACGACGCAGAAAGCGCTGAGTGAACGATTTGTTTACAGCGACGAAATTGCGGACTTAATCTCAGCTGCTTTTTACGAACCCTGCAACTTGTTGCTATGGGGGCCGGGCGGCCATGGCAAGTCTGACATGGTGCTAACCGCTTTACGCGCGCTCGGTTTGGGTGATGATGAAGTGTTCATTCAGTCCTTTGGCGAAGGAATGAGTGAAGATCGATTGTGGGGTGGGCCTGACATGGCTTCGCTCGACACGTGCTTGAAGTACGACACCTCAAGGTCGTTTCTGTCGCCGCAGTACAAGGCGGTGATCTTCGAAGAGCTCTTTGACGCGCCCGCCCAGTCGTTGTTGCCTTTGAAAGATGTGTTGACGCGTCGCGTCTTCATGAATGGCCCCGACCGAGTGCCGTTGACCGCAAAGGTGGTGATTGCTTGCACGAACAAGGACCCGCGCGAGTTTGGTGACGGCAATGATGCCGTGCAGGCTTTGATGGAGCGGTTTCTGTTGCAAAAGGAAGTTCGCTGGCCCAGTTACGAAAAGAAGAACTATGCCGAGTTGTTTGGCAAGGTTCGCCCCGACGCGACCAAAGGAGGCCGGGAGCTGCACAAGTTGCTGGCGTCGGTGATCGCGAATCTAAATGAAACGAAGACCTTCGTCATGTCTCCGCGAATGGCGCTGCAGGCGTTGGAAGTAGTGACGAACTCGGCGCGGATTCGAGGGGATCAACGAATCGTTGCAGATGCCTTTCAAAGCATTCGTTTTGTCCAGGGAATGCAATCCTACACGGCGGATCTCACGCGGAAAATTCAGCGACGCTTGCCCGACGAGGAGGGTTTCGCCATTCAGTTGGGGCCGGGTGATTTTACAAGTGATGACGAAGGCCCACTGAGAACTCCTCGTCAACAGATCCCCAAGATCACGGCGCGGGCTTTGAAGTCCCGGTTCATACACTGTGACGAAATCGTGCAGGTGCTTACGCACGCGTTTTATCAACCCTGCAACGTCTTGCTATGGGGTCCTGGGGGGCACGGAAAATCGGACATGGTGATGACCGCGCTTCGTAGTCTTGGCTATGAGGAGCAGGAGATTTTTCTTCAGTCCTTTGGCGAGGGGATGAGTGAAGATCGGTTATGGGGAGGGCCCAATATCGCCAAGCTCGACGTCTGTTTGGAATACGACACCGATCGGTCCTTCCTGCCCTACGAGGTCGTGGTGTTGGAGGAAATTCTTGACGCCTCGTCCCAGGCCCTGCTTCCGCTCAAGGATGTGCTGACGCGCCGAACGTTCACCAACGGCAGCGAATCGGTACCGCTCAAATCGCGTGTGATCATCGCCTGTACCAACAAGGATCCGCGGCAGTTCGCCAAAGATAGCGACGCTGTAAAGGCGTTGCTCGAGCGATTCCCTCTTCAGTTGGAAGTTCGCTGGCCGTCGTATGAACAGGCCGACTACGAATCCCTTTTTCGTACAGCGAATCAGAACGCGAGTTCTCATAAACGGAAGCTTCACCGGATCTATGCCCACGTGATTGCGAATCTGAATGACGATCGTGAGCGTGGCTTTCAGGTTTCCCCGCGAATCGCCCTCGGTGGTCTGCGATTGGCCGGAAACAGTGTGGGCCGTCATGGACGCAAGAAGATGATCGTTGAGGACATTCTTACGATCCGAAACGTGCAAGGGATGGAATCCTACCAACGTGACATGGAAGGCCTGATTCGATCTGCCTTGTTGGAGGGGGGCGTCGAAGTGTTGCTAAGCGACATCGACGAACGTGCCGAAAGGCTGCGTGGGAAAATGGATGCGATCAACGACACGTTTACTCAGGCGAGCCAACTCGATGAGGATGCTCGTATGGAAATGAATGACCGGGCGATCGCGCAGATGCTGGAATTGATGAGCAGCATCGATGCGTTGAAGCACGAGTTGACGTACTTGCAGGTTTCGGACCCGAAGTTGCAGCAGTGGCAAAAGCTGTCGGAAGAGCGGGTGGCGGAACTGGCTAGCGAAATCGAAGCGGGAGCGTGATTCGATGGAACGGATTCGAGTCGATCGACGCTTCCGAAGATTCATTGAATTCCATACGCACGTCACTTATCCAGAGATGAGTGAACGTCGTGAGCAAATCAACACGTTGGAAGTGGTGAAAAAGCTTGATTCGATTGGGATGCATCATCTACCGCTTCCAATCATTTGGGATGGCGTTCACTTGGTGGACGAGGGCAAGCTTGCCGGTAAGAACGAAATCGAGCGGCGAACGCGTTTGACCTATCGCATGCGAATGTGGAAGGTCACTCAAATGATTGACGACGTCACGAGTTGGTCGTCGCGAGATGCCGACCTCTACTATCAGCTCTCGCTGTTGTTGAAGGAAATCGAATTCGACAAGATTCACGGACGCACCGACATCGACCGTGCGATCGCGAATGTCGCCGTTATCGCGACAGCCAAACGCTCACTTGTGGTCGGAATTCCTGCAGAGAGAATTGCAGAGCAGATCAATTGGGCCTTGGATGAGGTCGGTGGGCTGGAGGCGGATGAAGTCGACCTTTTGGAATGCTTACCCGATGAGAGTAAGTTGAAGCCAACCGAAAAAATCGACTTTGACCAGATGTCGCAGGACCGCGGAGTCACTTCGATCCAATTGGTCGAGACGCTGGACACACGCGGCAAAATTGCCTCTCTGTTCACCGATTGTTTCAGCGGTGTGCGACAAAAAAGTGAGCAGAAGGAGATGCATCCTCTTTCCGTCCGACGTCTGAACGTCGCGTCGCGGTTGTTAGCCGAACCGAGTCTCGAAGCGCTGCTGAAAATCTCGCGAGTGGCGAACGAGTACGTCGCATTTCAGCCGCGTTTCGAGAAAAAGATGATTCCGGCAGCAGATGGGGATCAGACACGCATGCGAATGATGACCTCGTATGACGAACTGCCGCGAATGGCGCCGGCGGCGTGGGCCATGAAGGTCGCGTCGGCCAAGTATTTTCGTTATCGCCTGGCAACGAAGAGCTTCATGGTTCGCGAAAAAATCAAACGCAGTGACAAGAAGCAATTGTTCTACGCAATGTTGGATCGTAGCAAGTCGATGCAGCAGGGAGAGCGAATCTACAAGTTGTTGGCGATCTTGATGAACCGACTACGGGCCGTCATGCGACGCGAGGCGGTTCTGGGCTACAGTTTCTTTGACTCGGACGTTCACGAAGAGGTGATGGTCGCCGATGTTGCCGAAGCGCAAGATGAGATTCGTCGTTTGGAATACGACTTTTTCATGGGAGACGATACCGACATCAACTTAGCGCTGCGTGAAGGGATCAAACGAATCCGGAACGTCGTGGACGATATAGACGCCGAACGACCGGAGTTGATCATCGTGACCGATGGCGATCACGGCATCAACGTGCAGCCCAAAGAGTTAAAAGGAATCATGCTGCACGTCTTCATTGTCGAGGAACACAATGATGACTTGATCGAACTGGCCAAGAAGACCGGCGGTGTCGCCTTGCAGGGTCTATGAACTGATCGACTCTTTCAAAGATGCTGGCTTCAGCGCGGGGTTTGGTCAGCAATTCGGCGTTATCTAGTGGCGAACCGGACGACGGATCTTTTTCGCTCGGTACTTGTTCGGGTTGTCGGCCTTTCCGGTGATCTCGTACAGAAATCGACTTGGCGTCGTTGGACGTGGTTTGCCCCACTTGCGCCGTGTCAGCGCCAGCGACATTGTTAGGTTCTCCTGAGCGCGTGTGATTCCGACGTAACAGAGTCTTCGTTCCTCTGCGATATCTTCCTCCTCACCGCTCTTCACGCTGCGGCTGTGAGGCAGGATCCCGTCCTCCATTCCAACCATGTAGACCACTGGAAACTCAAGTCCCTTTGCGGCGTGCAGCGTCAGTAGCCAGACGGCGTTTTGGGCGGCAAGCTTGTCCTTTTCGTTCCCCATCTCGCGACCCGAAAGCGCGATGTCGGACAGGAACCCGGTGAGATCAGGCTTCTTTTTTCTCGCGTTGTCCTCGTAGGCGCCCACCGCGTTGGTAAGCTCTTCCAACGAAGCCATTCTCGCCTGACGTTCCTCAGGCTTTTCGTACAGGCGGGCGATTTCGTCGCCGTAGGCGGTTCGATCAAGCAGCGTCCGCATCGCTTCGGTCAAGGACTCGTTCTCAGCGCGCTGCCGAACGTCACTTGCCATTGTTCCGAGGTTTGTGATGCCGCGTTGAGCGGCCGGAGGAAGGTCTGCGATGGCGGCTGGATCTTTCATCACGTCCCAGACCGGAACGCCCCGTTCCACCGCCCGCTGCACGAGCAGTTTGACGGTCTTGTTGCCCAAGCCTCGCGCGGGCGTGTTGATCACACGAAGCAGCGATATC
>JBPCVD010000286.1:0-16844 GCA_051010815.1 Rubripirellula sp. | reverse complement strand
GTGGAGAAGTTGGATTGATCCGCTTCGATGCGAGCAATCCGAGTTTCGTAGTCCTGCCGCATCCGCTCGAACTCCAGTCGCAGATCTTCGGCGGAGTCCTCTTGGGCGATTGCGATCGTCGCGGAGGTGATCGATAGTACGAGCCCAATCCAACGCGCAGCCACGATCCTCATCACCGGTCGTTGCGCACCGATGGCGAGGACGCGCCAGCATGCGAGCGAGACGCGAAGCACAAAACTACTGCTACGTCGAACGACGGGTCGATCCAAGGTCCTGATCTCGGTGTCGCTGCCTCGTGTGGCGAGCGATTCGAATGGGTTAAAACTCGCAAGAATTGCGACGTTGACTCGTTAAGCAATTTGGATGCGGAGGGTCAAGATCACCCCTGAGCTGAGTCTCTCACTAAGTAGCTAGCATTACATTGCCAGCTGCTTCCGGGGGATGATTACAATGTGCTTCCCCGCCAACGATGCCATCTTTCAGACGCATGAGTTTTTCCTTCCTGCATTGTTGCTTCCACCCTTCTGACCCACACTTTTGATGCGAATCCAACTGCGAATTTTGTCGATTCTTGCGTTGAGTATGATGTCGGCTTTCACGCAAGCACACGAGAACCACGAGCCCAAGCCTGACCGGGGCCCCAAGGATACAGGCTCCGTCCTCGTCTTCTCCGGAACGGGATGGTATCGCCATCCCGAAACAGCTGCAGTCAACGGATGGCTCGCCCGTTTGGCCGGCGATGTCGGTATGCAAATCGACGTGACCGAAGACCCCAAGGACCTGAAACTGCTCGATCGATACGACGTTCTGGTTCTAAACAATTCGAACGAATTGACGTCCCTTCTGAATGAACAGCAGCGCAACCAGATTCGCGACTGGTATCGCTCGGGTGGCGGAATCGTCGCCCTGCACGCGGCCTTGGTCCACCAAACCGAATGGGAGTGGTTCAGCAAGATTGCGGGCTGCGATTTCAATAGCGATTCCGAATACCTGGAGGCGACTGTCACGGTAGATCCTTCCGCGAAGGATCATCCGACCGTTCGTGGTCACGGAATGAAATTTCCCTACACGGCGGACTGGACCAACCACACTCAGGTGGTCACTGGTTTGCCCGGCTTTCAAGTTCTCCTGCGCGTCGATGAGTCGACCTTTGAGCCTGTTCGCGACTATTTCCAAACACGTGGTGGAAAAGCGATGGGAAGTGACCACCCCATTGCGTGGCTTCACCAAAACGACGGCGGGAGATTCTTCTACACCGAATTCGGCCACGACGTCCGCAGCCTCGATACGGACTTCGGTCGCCAGCACATAGTCGAAGCGATCAAGTGGGCGTCTGGCGAGAACGAGTGACCGTGACTGCGACTCGAACGCCGTGATCCTCTCTTCATCGGGATCGGGGCGAGCAATGGATGTTGAGCAGCTCTTGAGATCCCGCACGTATCCAAGTTCGCCATGCCGCCGAGAACGGTCGCGTCCCCCATCTCTGCGTCCTTGTGACCCAAAATTCCCAGCGTGCCGTCGCCGACATTTGGGGGGATGCTGAGCCATGATGGAGGCCTCGCACTCGATTCGAATCGCACGCAAAGGAAGCTCCTGATCCAGTATGAGCTTTGTTCTTGGTCTTTCTGACCGCCAGCGCCATCGAACGAAATGCACGCCGTAGATGGGAACATCCGGGGCATGCACGCATTGCATGGCAGATATCCAGGTTATGCATTGGACGAATGGATTGATCGACGCGTAGGATTTAAATGAAGCCATCCAGAAAGTTCTGCAGAAGCTGATTTTCTCTCCCTAAAATTCAGTATGTCCATGATCAAGAAATTCAAACCGTTGCGTGCTGCCGCGTGCCTCGTTGCACTTTGCAGCACTCATCCAAGCATCGCTCAACAGGCGAGTGTTTCCGACCGCACGCTAGCCGCGAAGGAGAAGACGATGGAAGCCACACAGAAGTGTCCCGTGATTGGAGCAGGTGTTCCCCACCGCCACACGATTGCCGGCGCGTATGGCAACGGCGACTGGTGGCCGAATCAACTGAATCTTCAGATCCTCCATCAGAATTCGGCCAAGGGAAATCCGATGGAGACTTCGTTCGATTACGCGACGGAGTTTCAGAAACTAGACCTGTCGGTTGTGAAGCAAGACCTGGAAGAGTTGATGACCTCGTCGCAAGACTGGTGGCCAGCCGATTACGGACATTACGGACCGCTGTTCATTCGTATGGCGTGGCACAGCGCCGGCACGTATCGAGTGACGGACGGACGTGGCGGAGCGTCCTACGGCACGCAACGGTTTGCCCCGCTGAATAGCTGGCCTGATAACGGGAATCTTGACAAGGCACGTCGTCTGCTTTGGCCCATCAAACAAAAGTATGGCAACCGAATCTCTTGGGCCGATCTCATGGTCTTGTCCGGCAACGTGGCTTTGGAATCCATGGGGTTTGAAACCTACGGATTCGCTGGCGGTCGAGAAGATGTCTGGGAGCCACAAAACGACATCTATTGGGGGCCAGAGTCAGAGATGTTGGGCGATAGTCGCTATAGCGGCGATCGCGATTTGGCTAGCCCTTTGGCCGCGGTTCAAATGGGTCTGATCTACGTCAATCCCGAGGGCCCCAATGGCAAGCCTGACCCGCTAGCAGCGGCGACGGACATTCGAGAGACGTTCGCCCGCATGGCGATGAACGACGAGGAAACGGTTGCGCTGATTGCCGGCGGCCACACCTTGGGCAAGGCGCATGGTGCGGCGCCACCGGAAGGAAATGTCGGTCCCGCACCGGAGGGAGCGAGCATTGAGGAGCAAGGGCTCGGTTGGAAGAACAGCTACGGCACGGGAAACGCCGACGATACGATCACGAGCGGTTTAGAGGGAGCGTGGACATCCACGCCAACGGAATGGTCCAACGGATATTTTGAGAACTTGTTCGAATACGATTGGGAACTGACCAAGAGTCCCGCTGGTGCTTGGCAGTGGACGCCGACCGATGACTCGGCCGACGGTACCGTTCCTGACGCTCATGATGATTCGAAGTCGCACGCTCCGATGATGTTCACGACCGACCTGGCACTGCGAATGGATCCGGCTTACGAGAAAATTTCGAGAAGATTCTACAAGGATCCGGAGGCTTTCGACAAAGCCTTTGCCAAGGCGTGGTTCAAGTTAACGCACCGCGATATGGGGCCCGTGTCTCGCTACCTCGGTTCAGAGGTTCCCAGCGACACGATGGTTTGGCAAGACCCGATTCCCGCTGTGGATCACCAGTTGGTCGATGCGGCCGATGTCGCTGCGCTGAAGACAAAACTGCTTGACTCAGGGCTTTCGATTTCCCAGCTAGTCAAAACCGCGTGGGCATCTGCGTCGACGTTCCGCGGCAGCGACAAGCGGGGTGGCGCAAACGGAGCCAGAATTCGTCTTGCACCACAGAAAGATTGGGAAGCGAATAACCCCGAGGAATTGTCGAAAGTGTTGGGCGTTTTAGAAAAGGTCCAAGCAGAATTCAATGCCGCCCAATCGGGTGGAAAGAAGGTCTCGCTGGCGGATCTGATTGTTCTTGGTGGTGTCGCTGCGGTCGAAGCGGCTGCCAAGAATGCTGGCCATGACGTTCAGGTGCCGTTTTCACCAGGCCGTACTGATGCCTCAGCGGAGCAGACTGACGTCGATTCCATTGCCGTCCTGCAGCCCATTTCGGACGGGTTCCGAAACTACCATGCTCATGAAATTGACCGGCCAGCCGAGGAATGGTTGATCGACAAGGCCCAGTTGCTCACGTTGACGGCGCCCGAGATGACGGTGTTGCTTGGAGGCATGCGAGTGCTGAATGCCAATACGGACAACTTGGGTTTGGGAGTTCTGACGGAACAGTCCGACAAGCTCACCAACGACTTCTTTGTGAACTTGTTAGACATGGGAACGGAGTGGCAGCGGTCGAAAATCTGCGAACACTTCTTTGAGGGTCGCGACCGTACGACTGGTGCCGTGAAGTGGAAGGCGAGCGCCGTTGACCTCGTGTTTGGTTCCAACTCGCAACTGCGGGCTATCGCCGAAGTTTACGCGAGCGAGACCTCGAAAGAGAAGTTCGTGAAGGACTTCGTCGCCGCGTGGGTCAAAGTCATGAACCTCGATCGCTTCGACCTGGATCCTGCTCAGCGGCGTGGTGCCGATCTCGTCGCGAATTCCGAAGGCTGAGCAGATCGTGTGGACCCAGTCAGAGCAACGCCCGTCAATTTCGATTGACGGGCGTGCATTGGTTGGCCGAGCGTTGGAGGCACGCAACGCTATCGTGGATGCACGCTCAAGAGGGAACTGGCTCCAACAACGCCATATACCTGTCAGCGAAGAACCAGCCGTTTATCGCCGCCGCGCATTCGCTTTATCTGGGCGTCAACAGGTCCTCTCTCGCATTTCCGTGTGTCTGAAAAGACGAGAGAGGACGGATACGACGAACACTACTCGCTCTTTTTAAGATGAAAGAGGTTCATGCCGCTGTTGGCTTCGGAAGCAAAGTCGGTTGGAGCGTCGCCACCACGAGCTGAGTAGCAGACGACAACGTGTTCCCCGTCCATTTTGATTAATCCACTGGCCGACATCCCCGCCCCAAACGGACTCTTGGTGATCGTGAACTTGACTGTGTTCGGTGTCACGGCATCATCGATCTCGTAGTCCATGACAAATTCAGCTTCGCCGTTGAGCGTCCAAGTCTTTGGCGTGACAGTTACGGACTGCCCCTCAAGTTGCTCGGCCGTCTTCGTGGTGCCATTGGCCACTGATTTTGCGTATGTCCAAGTCCCGACCAACTTTTCGGGATCGACGGATGTGCTCGGCAACAGAACGGTATCAATCACATGAATGACTCCATTAGAGCAATCGATGTCGGCCTTGAGGACTTCAGCCGACCCAACTGTGATCTTCTCGCCCTGAACGTCAACCTTCAGCGGCGAGCCCGCCAAAGTTGGAAAGTTGCCGCCGGGTTCCGCCATCTCTGAGGTGAGCTTTCCGGCGGCCACGTGCAGCTTCAAGACTGCGATTAGCTTTTCTTTGTTCTCAGGTTTCAGCAGCGACTCCACGGTTCCTTCGGGCAGTTTGGCGAATGCTTCGTCGGTGGGAGCTAGAACTGTGAATGGTCCTTCCCCGGCCAGGGTATCGAGAAGCCCGGCAGCCTTGACGGCGGCGACCAGCGTTTCAAAATTGCCGGCAGCGAGAGCCGTTTCGGGAATCGTCTTGGTATTGGAGTCTTGAGCGAAGCTCGGCTTCATCAAGATCAGGCTCAGGACGGCCAGGGACGCGAACAATGCTGTACGTTTCATCACTTTGCTTTCGATTGAGACGTTCGATGGTTGAGATCGTTTCACTATCAATCTGTAGTCTATCGCGGTGGCAATGACCAAATTGACTCGTGTTCGGACTGGGGCTCCATTGCTAAAGAACGATCGGCAAGCGTTCAACCGAATGCGGATGCAAGTCCCGGTTGATCGCTGATTGGATGTTTGTTCTTGATGCGGACGACCCAAGATGGAACGCGGGCGATCTTCTCCGATCTCTACAATGAACCTCATTTACGGGACGGTTAGAATGAAGTCTCCGAATGCTCCTCCATCGAAATGACCTGCGGTGATCCGGCACGTCCGAGCCTTACGTTGGTCAGGAAACCGCTGCTTCTTCCCTGAGATTTCGCGTTTCTAGAATTGAACGAATGAACTTTTTCTTGCGTCTGATGATCGTCTGTCTGACGCTTGCAGGTGTGACCGCCGCGGCCGACGATTGGCCCCGATTCCGTGGGCCGTCAGGTTCCGGGCTCGCGCCAGGTTCCGATTCGCTTCCCAGCGTTTGGTCGCCAGATTCGAATTTGGCTTGGAAAGTGAAGCTTCCAGGACCGGGCGCATCGAGTCCGATAATCATCGATGGAAGAGTCTTCGTCACATGCTACTCCGGCTATGGCGTGAGTCGCGAACGTCAAAGCGACATCGAGGCTCTGGTGCGTCATCTCGTTTGCATCGACTTGAAAACAGGTGAAACCATCTGGGTGAAAGACGTGAAGGCGTCGTTGCCGGAGGACTCATATTACGACACCGGTGTGTCGTCTCATGGGTACGCATCACACACGCCTTGTTCGGACGGCAAGCAGGTTTATTGTTTCTTTGGAAAAGGAGGCGTCTACGCGTTCGACGAGAGTGGCCGAGAGATGTGGCGAGCCGACGCGGGAAAGGGATCGGATCCGCCAAAGTGGGGATCGTCCTCGAGTCCTGTGCTTCACGAGGACATGGTGATTGTTACCGCGGCGGCGGAAAGCAATTCGATCATCGCTTTCGACAAGACAACGGGACAGGAACGCTGGCGGCGAGAATCGGCCGGGCTGAATGGGATGTGGGGAACACCGACGCTGGTGAAGCTTGACGAAAGCCGTACCGATCTGGTGATGCTCGTTGCCAAGCAGCTTTGGGGGATCGATCCATCCAGCGGCAAGTTTCGTTGGGAGGCCCCGGCGACCAGTTCACAACAAGCGTACACAAGCGTCATTTTTCGTGATCGACGATGCTTCGCATTTTCTGGGGAAGGTGGCGGCAGCATTGCGTTGGATGTCGGCGGAAGTGGCGACATTGGCGAGTCGAATACCGCTTGGACGAGCAGGGTGAATGCGGTCTATGCTTCGCCGGTTTATCATCGGTCGAAGCTGTATGTCGTGTCTCGCGGAGTTTTGTCCGTTGTGGATGCAGAGACGGGCGATCGGCTGAATCAGATTCGCTTGAAGGGGGCGAGGACCACCGGCAACGCGCGTTTCGGTTCGCTTGACTACGCGTCTCCCATTGTTGTGGGTGACCGTCTTTTTTATCTGAATGCGAGCGGTCAAATGTACGTGTTTGAACTTGGTGACGAAGTTCGGCAGTTGTCGGTGAATGAAGTGACAACTGAGAAGGAGTTGTTCTGGGGATCACCGGCGGTCAGTGGCCGACGCATGGTCATTCGCGGTTCCAAACATCTCTACTGCATCGCGGCGGACAGAGACGAACGAGATCAAATTGAGGTTGAATGAAGCAGGTGTTCCGACACCGATGGGTCACCGCTTCAGGTACTCGTTCGCGAGTCGATCACCGAGCCAAACGATGCCCTTCGAGTCCAGGACCAACTGTTTTTCCTGAACCGGCGGGTCAAAGGCCTTCACGTGAATCACATGCTGATCTGAAGCCAGTGCGGTAGCGAGTTGGTTGCTGACATCGATGTGATTGACTTGTTCGGCGTCCGTGGGTGTTTGTTGACTGACGTACCAGGTTAGCTCGGGAAGTTCGAGGTCAACGCGGCTCTGACCAATCATCGACATCACACGATCGGTTGCTCCTTTTCGAAACGGCCCCCAGGACATGTCGTTCTCGCCAACGTGATAGAAGATGCCTGCGAGTTCGACCTCGTGACCTCTGGCGGTCAAATCGTCGATGGAGTCTTTGATGAACGTGATGAAACTGGGGTACAGATTTCGTGTTTCCGCGACGCTCCCTTCGGGGGTCCAGTCGATGATTTGCGATCCGCTGTGCGTGAATTTCGCGATCGCAAAGTCTTCGGTGCCATTGTCACGAAGGACTCGAGAGAAACTCAGTTCCGGCCCGAACGTGTCGTAGTATCCACACGGCCCCATCGGTTCCCATCCCACCGATTTTTTGTAGCCGCCACCCAAGTTGTACTTGTAGGCGACATGTGGGTCGTCTCGCAGGAGTTCTTTTCCAAGTGGCATGCGAGCCAGTTCCTGAACGAAGGCCCGCTCACCTTCCATGTTGCGGTGACCAGCAAGCACGAACAACTTGAGCCTGGCACCGGACTGATAGGGCCACTCGCCCAACGGTCGAGACTTCACCGGTTGTTTGCGAATGTGCTTGAGGTATGCGCTGGCATAGTTGTCGCCGTGCTCCAGTTGTCCAAGTGTTCCGTAGTGGTAATGCAGGCCGACTCCTCCGCCGATTTCGACACCAACGTGCGACGTGGGAACGTATTCAACATTGGGGTCATTCGCGGCCACCTGTTTTTGACCGACACTGATCTCGTGCATGCGGGGCCGAAGGTCCATCCCCCATATTGTCTTCGTGCAGAGTTCGCCGAGATAGAAGCGAAGGTCCGGTGCATCGAGGTCTCGTCGCCAATGCTTGACGAACTGTTGCAGGTTCTTTCCGTAATTGGCTCGGTAGTTGTCGTCGAACATATCGTTCTCGCCCTGGTGCCACATGAAGCCCTCGAGGCGATAACGGATCCCCTGACGCTGCAGGTCCGACAATGCGTCACGAACCCAACTCAAAGCGAG
The DNA here is from genome assembly GCA_051010815.1 of Rubripirellula sp. Classification (GTDB taxonomy): domain Bacteria; phylum Planctomycetota; class Planctomycetia; order Pirellulales; family Pirellulaceae; genus Rubripirellula. The sequence continues at coordinate 8,563 of JBPCVD010000286.1, read as the reverse complement.
CGGGTACATCTCGAAACCGCTGGGGTCCCGCGGATTCCAATCGCCGCCTAGGTGTGTGCCGCCAGCCGCAATCTTGATGATCGCAATGGGCGCGGACGTATTTTGAGTTACGCTCCGAGCAAAACTAAGTTCGGGACCGACGATGCCTTTGACGGGTTGAAGCTCTGTCCAGCCATCCGACCGCGTCTTGTTTTCTCGACCGATGCAGTAAGAGAACCGCACGTCTTGCTGAGGGGCATCGAGTCCAGCGAAGGGAGGAAAACGTTCGATGTCTTCCACTTTGGAGTCCGATCCGACCATGTTGGACTGACCGGCAAAAATAAAGACGCGAACCACCTCGTCGTCACTTGCAAACGTGGTGCCCACAAGGCAAACCAAGCTGCCGAGGGATAATAGCAGGAATCGATAAAAACGGTTCATCATGCTCTCAGCCAATGTGTTGAGAAGAATCATTGCGTCGGGACCTCGTCGCAAGAACGGAATCGATTGTGACGACTCGGAATCCTGACCCGTCTCCATGATGAGGAGGCGGGTGACACGATACACTGGAGCGAATGATAACGAGATTGTTCTTTGCCAAGGTATCTTGGCTTGCGTTTTGGCTTGCGGTTTGTCCGACGCCATCCTTTTGTCATGCCGAGAATCGCAAGTTGGTTGGCAGCGGTCGGCTCATGCTTGGCACTGAAAACAATCGGACAGCTTCGGTTCGGGTGGGAGACGTCGACGGTGATCATGATTTGGATGTGGTCGTCGCGAATGGCCGCCATTGGCCGCAGCAAAACTACGTGTTCTTGAATCAGTCTCGCGCGAAGTTCCATGTGCAGCGGCGATTGGGACAAGACTTGCGCACGTCGTATGCAACCGAGTTGGCTGACCTCGACGGAGATGGCGATTTGGATATCGCAGTCGGAAATGATAACGCGCCGAATCAGGTGTTTTTAAATGATGGAGATGGTCGCTTTCGCTCCGGCGGAGAATTCGGAGGGATCAGCAGCGTTCGTAGCTTGACGCTCGCCGATCTGGACTCCGATGGCGATGTCGATATTCTTGCCGCAAGCCGCGGTAGGCCGAATCAGTTTTACCTCAATGATGGAAACGCGAGGTTTGCCCCTGGCCGAACGTTCGGCGCGTCAACCGACGCAACCATCAATGTTGCAGTGGGTGATCTGGACCTGAATGGTTTTCCCGACCTTGTGCTTGCGAATCGTGATGGGCAGCAAAATTATTGTTTGCTCAACGATGGGCAACTTGGCTTTCATCAGAAGGTCCCGTTCGGTACCGGGAAAGACGAAACGCGATCCATTGCGGTGGCAGATATGAATGGAGATGGAAAGCCGGATGTGATCGCCGGGAACATTGGAACCGCTAACGCAATTTTTTTGGGTGACGGGAAAGGTAGATTGGGCGCTGCTATTGGTTTTGGGCGAGAGGATGGACAGACGTTTGCCCTGTCCGTTGCTGACCTGAACCGTGACGGTGATCTTGATGTAGTGGCCGGCAACCTGTTGCAGTCGAACGCTCTCTTCTTGAACGACGGGGATGCCACGAGTTTTTCTGAGTCTCGATTTGGTGAAGCCAGCAGTGCTACGTACGGCATTGACACTGGTGACCTCGATGGAGACGGGTTCGACGATGTCGTCACGGCTAATTCCGATTCGCAGAACTTCGTTTTTCTCAATCGCCCTGAGGGGCAGTGAGGGATGATTATGAAAGGTCCCAGCCCTACGCATCGAATTGCGGCGTCTGTGATGATGACGGTCGCAGCATGCGTGACTTGGACGTCTGGCTCGTTCGGTGGCGAAGAATCCAATCAGGGTCAACCTGCCGATTGGCCCTCGTTCCGAGGTCGTGGAGCGAAAGGCGTGGCGGAGGGTTATCCGTTGCCGACATCATGGAATGCCGATCGTTCCAAAGGAGATTTGGAGGGCATTCTATGGCAGACAAAGGTGCCTGGCCTTGGGCATTCCAGTCCGGTCGTCCACGGCAATCATGTGTTTGTTGCCACGGCGATCGCCGAAAAGGGTGAGGCACCGCTGCAGGTGGGGCGCGGAGGTCGACCCGATGCGGCCGACGACAATGGCATGCAGAGTTGGGTGGTGCTGTGTTACGACAAACAGACGGGAGCAGAAGTTTGGCGTCGGACGGCTTACCGTGGTGTTCCCCGCGCAACCCGTCACGCAAAAGCGACGCATGCCAACACGAGTGTTGCCGTTCATGGTGATCACGTCGTTGCCTTCTTTGGATCGGAAGGGCTCCACTGCTTTGACCTCGAGGGCAACCTGAAATGGAGCCGGGACCTTGGTGTGATCAACATAAGTAAGTACGGGATCGGTTGGGGATATGCCAGTTCGCCTGCCGTACATGACGGTCGCATCGCTTTGATCTGTGACGACCCAAGTCGGCCCTTCGTCGTGGTATTGAATCTTTCGGACGGTGAAGAGGTATGGCGTGTTGATCGCGCAGAGGATTGTGAACGAAGTTGGGGGACGCCTGCGGTTTTCACGCATGGTTCAAGGACGCAGGTCGTGATCAATGGTTGGCCTTGGATTGTCTCCTACGATTTTGGGACGGGAGAAGAGTTGTGGCGAATTCATGGCGGCGGTGATAACCCCGTGCCAACTCCATTTGAAGCCCACGGGAACATCTACATCACAAATGCCCATGGTTCGGAGTCACCCATCTACGTCGTTGATCCGCAGGCAAGCGGCGACATCACACCTAGCGAAGATCGCGAATCGTTGACTGAAGACGATCCCGATGCTAACGCGATCGTGTGGAGTACGATGCGCGGTGGATCCTATATGTCGACCCCAGTCGTCTATGGCGACCATTTGTACTTGGGTAGTTCGAGTGGCGTGCTTCGCTGCTTTGACGCGCGTGATGGCAAGAAGGTGTACGAAAAGCGGCTCGGCTCGGGAGCTTCGATGATCGCATCGCTGGTCGCGGGCGATGGAAAGATCTTTTGCGCGTCGGAAAATGGCACAGTCTATGTCGTCGCAGCGGGACCCGAATTCGAGATCCTATCCAAAAACACGATGGGGCAGCCATGCTTTGCCAGTCCCGCAATCTCTGAGGGCATCCTCTTTTTTCGAACGGTTGATCGATTGGTGGCTGTGCAAGAGTAGCTGCGTGCCGTTGAGCGCGTCTGCCTTGGATTCCAGTCCAGCAGCTTGTTGGCGGCCCGCTGCGAAGGTGCACGGGGGACAATTCGCACCCCCGCGTTAGTCGCTTTGCCGTGTGATCTTGATCGCCCAGCGTTCCGATTGAGATTGCGGGAAAACAGAGCCATGCTGTGTTTGGATCACAGGTATGATTTGACGAGCAAGTCTTGTTTCACCTGGTTTTTCATGAAGACGATCTTTCCCATGCTGTTTCGTTTTGCCATTGCCCTTTTGTTTGCGGTCCCTGCTGCGATTTCTGTGGCTGCCGAGATTCGTGTCATTGAACCCGGATCCGAACCTGAGATCACCGGGAAAGAAGTTGATTGGATCTATGGTGACTATCTGATCGAGAACGATCAGATAGCGTTGGTCGTCGCGGCGCCACTGCCGACTCGTGATGCCAATATGACCGTACGAAATGTAGGTGGCTCCATTTTGGATCTGACACTGAAGTCACCGTCCAATGATCAGCTCAGCGCCTACACTCCAACGGCCGGACGGTATCTGTTTCATGACCCGACGAGCGTGCAGATCGAACGTGACGGCGACTCCGTGGTTTGGCAGACGCGATCTTCACGGACACTTCGAAGCGATGGTACGACTGCGACGGTGCGATATCGTTTGACGGATGGAAATGCATTCCTTGAAGCGACGGTATTGATCGAGGGTGCCGAGGCTGCACAGGTTCGCCCCTACGATGGTGTTCGTGCTGATGGCTGGTTCGAGTTTGAAGCATCCGAAAACACTGCTTACTGCACCGACGCATTCTTTCGGCAAACGATCGGGTTCAAAAGTCCAGTCAATCAGGATCCGCCGAGTTGGAAGAAGGGCCGGCCTTCGCTGCTTCGTTACACCGATGGGCACGTCGAGCGAACCGAAGGCAAGTTGGAATGGAAGGTGCTCGTCTATCCGGCGACCAGCCCCCTCGATCTGATTTCCGTTGCGGAGAGATCAGACCTGTCGCCGGCAATGTACAAGTTCGATGTGTCTCGAAAGACGCCAGTCGATGCCGGCGTTGAATCCGTCAATCGAGTGAAAATCGTGGTGCGGCCAAAGGATGAGGGCGGCGAGAAGACGGAGGAACCCGCCGAATTACGAACCGACGACGAGGGGATTGCCTTTGCCAGACTTGTCCCGGGGAACTATGTCGCGGTCGCATCCGCGATTGGCTACGAAGATGTCGAGGTCGACTTCGAAGCGAGTGAGAAGGGTGGATCCGTGTCTTTGCCACTTGGCGAAGCCAGCGGTTTTGCTGCCGAAGTGAAGGATGGTCAAGGTAGCCCGATTCCCGTCAAGGCGACGATCTATTCAGTCGAAGGCGACAATCCAGATTTTGGGCTCAGCAGCGCAAGGACGTTCGTGCAAAACTGCGTCTACTCGGTGCATGGTCGCTTTCACTGCCCGCTTGATCCTGGCGAGTACGAGATTTTGTTTAGTCGCGGGCCGGAATACGATCGCGTGACTCGACGTCTGCAGGTCGTTCCAAACGAGGTCGCGATGATCGAAGTGCAACTTGATCGCGTCGTCGACACGACCGGCTGGGTCAGTGCCGATCTGCACAGCCATAGCAGTCCCTCGGGTGACAATACGTCGGATCAGTATGGTCGCGTTGAAAACTTGCTGTGCGAGCAAGTCGAGTTTGCGCCTTGCACGGAACACAATCGAGTCAGCAGTTACTCCCCGCACTTGAAACTGATGGGTTTGTCCCATTTGATGGCGACCTGTACGGGCATTGAGCTGACGGGCTCTCCAACGCCCGTGAACCATCAAAATGCTTTTCCGCTTCACCGTCATCCGCACACGCAGAATGGTGGCGGTCCGAGGCCCGCTTCGAACCCAGTCGTGCAAATCGAACGACTCGCCATGTGGGACGAAGCATCGGACAAACTGGTCCAGATGAATCACCCCAACCTGCATCAAATTCATGGTGATTCAGATGCCGATGGCAAGCCTGACCGGGGTTTTCGTGGGATGCTGCAGTGGACTGACGTGGTGGAAGTCCATCCGCTCGAAACACTTTTTCAAGACATCGCGGCAGACCCGCCAGAGGTCAAGCGAATGCGAATTCCGCTCTTCCAGTGGTTGCAATTGCTCAATCAAGGGCACCGCATTCCTGGCGTCATCAATACGGATTCGCACTACAACCACCATGGCAGCGGTTGGCGGAGGAATTGGTTCGCCAGCAGCACGGACGATCCAGCAAAAATATCGACGGAAGAAATGATTCGCCAGATCGAATCAGGACACATCATCATGTCGACGGGACCTTTCCTGTCGGTGTCGGCAGCCTCCGGTTCCGACAACGATCCCGTGCTTCCAGGTGATGATCTTGTCGCGGAAGATGGACGAGTCACGTTGAAGGTTGGCGTCCAGTGCCCGAATTGGTTGAGTGTCAATCGAGTCCAGGTCTTTATCAACGGTCGACCGAGCGAGCAGCACAATTACACGCGAAAGAACTCTTCCGAGTTGTTCGGTGACGTCGCGGACGTACGCAAGTTCGATTCATCATTCGAACTGAAGTTGGATCAGGACGCACATGTCATCGTTGCAACAATCGGCGAGGGAATGACAATGGAGAGGGTGATGGGTCGGCGATACGGTAAACGCCCGCCAATCGCTGTTAGCAATCCGGTGTTTGTTGATGTCGACGGCAACGGATTTCAGCACAACGGCGACGAACTCGGCTTGCCTTTGCCGGGAGTGTCCGAGTGACACGCGGCTACCGCCGAATCGGCTCGGCAGTACATGAGAACGCGGCAAGATTTTAGAGATGCGAAGAATTGGACTCGATTCGATCGATGCATGACCGGCCGGTGTCAAACTTGCCTCAAGGAGTTGTTGTGAAGAGAAACGTGTGTTTATTTGCGAGTGTGCTGGGAAGTCTTCTGTCGTTTCAGGTGGCCCAAGCCCAGGTGACGGGAAAGGCCCAGGTGACCGGAACGGCACAGGTGACGGGAACGGCACAGGCAACCGAGAGGGCACAAGGACAACCAGTCGACGGGGAAGTCGAGGACGCGGAACGCGCTGGCGAAGAAACACAGTCGGAGTCCCGCGACCAAGACGCCGCACTTGTGCAGGCTGAACCTCTTCCGAAAGGTTATCGAGAGGTCTCGTCTGACTTGGTTTCGGACTTGCGGAAATTGTGCCAGGCCACCGCCGACACGGGATTGTTCTCTGGCGCAGTCCTGGTAGCCGACGGCGACGAGGTGATCTACTCGGAAGCCTTTGGGATGGCGAACCGAGAGTGGGGCATCCCCAATACGACCGATACCAAGTTCCGTCTGGCTTCGGTCAGCAAACAGTTTTGCACGATGCTTGTGATGCAATTGGTGCAAGAAGGAAAGGTCAAGCTGGACGACGTCATCACCGACTTTCTTCCCTTCTATCGCGAAGATACGGGCGATCGGATCACGATCCACCATTTGATGTCGCATCAGTCTGGCCTGAAGGATTTCACGGCCGATTTTGATTATCGGGATAAGACGTCTCGCTTGGCGTTCGATAAAGACGAGTTCATCAAGTTGCATTGCAGCGGAGACTTGGTTCATGATCCGGGAACGATCTACAGCTACTGCAATGCTGGTTACTGCATTCTGGGGCGGATCATCGAAAAGGCGACCGGCAAGACTTTCGAAAGAAATCTTCAGGACCGAATTTTCGAACCTCTGGGTATGAAGAACAGCGGTTATGACCGCAATCGCTATGTGATCGACAAACGCGCAAGCGGATACACGTATGGTCCGTTTGGGTTTGAGAACTGCGATTACTTGGACATGGGGTCCTCACCCGGCGCCGCGGGGGCACTTTACTCCACGGTGGAAGATATGTTTTTGTGGGACCGCGCGCTGAAGACCGACAAGCTCTTGGGCAAGAAGTACCGGGAGTTGATGTTCACGCCCAACAAGAACGTCCCCGAGGTCAAGGCTGCTGGCGGCAGGCTTCAAAGTGTTTATGGATACGGGTGGCAAATCTACACTCGCACGCACCCCGTGACCAAAAGGCGAACCAAGGTGACCAACCATGGTGGAGCGATCAGTGGTTTTCGGGCGATGGAAAATCGTCTGGTGGATGACGACTGCTTTGTGGTCGTGCTGTGCAACCAGGGTGACGCGTTTGGGTCCGCTGAGATCTGGAGCGTCGTGGTTCGATTGAGCGTGGAACTGATTCATGTGGTGACCGAGCAGCCTTACCGAATGCCGGGCAAGCGAAGGTTGACTCAGGACCAACGAATGTACGCCATGGTGAAGAATGAGGGTGTTGAGGCCACCATCGACTGGTTCAAAGCAAAAGGGAAGCGGGCTGCCTGGGGAGGTTCGTTTTCCGCCCTGTCGAATCGCTTGATCGAAGACGGGAGAGTCGAAGAGGGGCTTCGGTTGATGGAGATGGATGTCGAGATGACGCCAGGGAAAGTGTGGCTCCTTCGAAAGGCGGCTCAGGCCAATTTGGACAATGGCCGACCCCAGAAAGCGTTGACGCTTTCCAACAAAGGATTGGAACTGAGGCCCGGCGACGAACGTTTCAGCGTGATCAAAAGCGAAGCTGAAAACGCCGTTCAGCTAATGACTGAGTGATCTCAAGAGCGAGTCAACGCCGGTGAAAGTCGTCGCGTCCGATCGCACTCATGATCCGTCCCAAGCGGGAACCAGAGCCTTTGCATCACTGCAGATCTCTGAACGCCTTCCCACTCGATGAGTCATCTTAGGCTCGTGAATTCGGAGCCGCCCTTAAATCTCTGAGCCGCCCTTGAATTTCCGGGCCGCCTTTAAACTTCCGGCCCTCGCGCAGAATACATGCGAGCTCAGTTTGAGCTCGCGAACTCAGATACCCACTACTTCTCGCCAAGTTTTTGCCATCAGCTGGTGCCCTTGTTGAGTTGGGTGGACGCCATCTGCGGCCAATGCCTTGGGTTCGATTCCGGAGGCGATTGCATCGTCAAACATCGTTTGAAACGGTACCCAAATGGCTCCGGCATCGGTCGCAACTTCCTTGGCATACTGTCGACGCGTTGCGAATTCGGGAAACCATTTGTCTTTGTTTTCTTTGACGGTTCCGCTCATCAGCACAAACGGCTCGCAGATAACGATGGTCGTCTCAGGAAGTGCGGTTCGCGTTCGCTTCAACAATGCAGCGAAGCCGTCGCGATAGCTTTCCGAATCCCCATCGTATCGACCATTGAGTTTGTGCCAGATGTCGTTGACGCCGATCAAGATGCTCAAGATTTTGGGCTCGATGTCGACACAATCTTTTTGCCAACGACGATCGAGATCCGGGACTTTGTTACCAGAGATTCCTCGGTTGTGAACCTGTAGGTCAAGATCGGGGTAGTCGCGATGCAGCGCATCGGAAATGTGTTTGGGGTATCCACGACCAAGTCCCTGATTGGCGACTGGCGATTTCTTGTT
>JBPCVD010000285.1:0-13274 GCA_051010815.1 Rubripirellula sp. | reverse complement strand
CGTTTTCTTCCGGACAACGCCGCGATTCGCGCGGCATCTGTGATCAGGTCTGGGTCGTTCGGCGAGGCGATCAGAGCCTGTTGAGCGTGCTGGTTGGCAGTCTCCCAATCTTGTCGCTTCATCGCCGCCCGCATGTCTCGGGCGGCTTGGCTCGCCGATGCGGAAGAGGGTTCCTCATTTGTAACCCCCTCTCGATCGATTTCCGAACGAGAGTTACAGCCGATCGCGACGACGAGCGAGCCGAGCAAGAAACTGAACGTGATGAAGCTGGGACGAGAACTGTCCGCGAGAGATCGCCAGCGGCTACTCAGGGAGGGGGTTGGCGTTCCATTCATGGGTGAGGTGGCTTTTTTCGGGATACCGCAATTCACGTACCGTTTTAGGGCAAAACAGCGTTTTGAGAATGCACCCCTTTTGACTCGCCCCCCTCTGTGGTGCTGATTCTTACGTATGTGCCCTGGGAAGGGTTCTTAGACCCTTTCTATGTATTAAAATGTATTGACGAATTTGCGCGGTACTTTTTGCTTCTTCCGCGCATTCTTACATGTACCCCTTTGTAACGCATTTTCTTTTCGATCTTTCAGGAGTCCTTATGAATCGTCGTAACTCAGCAAGAAGTGGCTTCACTTTGGTGGAGCTGCTCGTCGTAATCGCCATCATTGGCGTGCTCGTCGGACTACTTTTGCCGGCAGTTCAGGCCGCAAGAGAGGCAGCTCGACGCATGAGCTGCAGCAACAATTTCAAGCAGATTGGTCTGGCAATCCACAACTACCATTCAGCCTACAAGCAAATGCCCCGTCATTACGGCGGAACCGGCATCGACCAGGGCGGAAACGCTCAGGGTGCAGACTGGTGGTACGGATCGGCGACGACCGACAACGAATGCCTGAGTGCTTTGGTAGGGTTAACGCCCTTCATTGAGCAGCAAGCCGTTTGGGAGCAGGTATCTAACCCTAGCCTCGATACCGTCACCGACGGTTTCGCCATCCCGACGCCGACTGCGATGTGGCCAGCCATGGGCCCGAACCCTCGAACCGATCGCGGCAACGCAGCTCCTTCTTGGGAATACGTTCCGTGGGCGACACAGATTCCTACCTTGCGCTGCCCAAGTGATCCCGGTACTGGACCGCCCGCCGTCGGACGAACCAACTACGCCGTAAGCTACGGTGACTCGGGTCACCCAGTCGCGTTCCTCGGCAACGTCAACAATGACTTGACTCCCGGCGACAACTGGCGTGCAGTACGCGTGAATGCAGCCGACCGAGGCTTCTGGGGTTCACGTCGTGACACGAAGTTCCGCGATATTCTCGATGGTCTTTCGAACACGATCGCCATGGGCGAGATCGTAACGGACCTCGGAGACCGAGACAAAAGAAGTGCAGTTTCACTTCTCAACGGTGAGGACTGGGGAGGCGTCGGATCGGGCATCACTCAGGCTCAACCAACGCAATGTGTTAACGCAGGACAAGTCAGCGCGGAGTCGCCAAACTTCTGGTGTGACGCTGGTGAGACCGGTTGTACGCCACCCGGCAACGTGGGTCAGGATGGCAACGGTCGCGGCATGAACTGGGCTTTGGCGTTCGTGCCATCAAGCCAAGTGCTCACCATCCGCCCACCAAATGCTGAGTCCTGTGCTGGCGGTTGGTATGACGGCCCTGGCATCTTGCCGCCGAGTAGCCGCCACCAAGGTGGTGCTCACATCCTGATGGGTGACGGTGCGGTCGTCTTCATAACCGACTCGGTCGAAGCTGGTGATCAGAATGCTCCTTCGATCAGCTACTACAACCGCCCTGGCAAACCAAGTCCATACGGCTTGTGGGGTGCACTTGGTAGCCGTGGTGCAAAAGAGACGGTGGAAGAGCAGCTGAATCAGTAGCTGTTTGTCGACCGAATAGAATCGCGAAACCTCGTCCCTTTTGGGGCGAGGTTTTTTTGTTCCGGTTGACGGTAAAAGCTCGGGAATCGCCTCCATCCGCGATCGATTCTCAGCGATACAATGAACGAACATGTCTCGAACTGAATCGCATCGACAACTCTCCTCGAACATTGTGTCTCTTACTGCGCGATGCTCGAAGGCGGTTGGATGGTTTGTGAGACCAAACCGAGGTCGGTGGGGGTGCTGTCACTTTCTGCTGGTCTGGGCATTGCTCGTGGGCTGCGGAAAGTCAACGAATCGTGAGTCTGCGGATCGGACAATCGATGCTGCGTTGGAGGATCCACGCACCAGTTCGCCCGCAGGAGAGACTTCCAGTGCCAGTCCCAGTAGTGCCAGTCCCAGTAGTGCCAGTCCCAGTAGTGCCAGTCCCAGTAGTGTCGGTCAGAGTGACACGGGAAATGCGACGAGCACGGTCAGAGCTTCTTTTGAGGAATTGGAACAGTTCCCCACGGGTTACGTGGGCACGAAGGTTTGTGCCGAGTGCCACGTTGGACGGCATGGGAGCTATTTGAACACGCACCATAGTCGTTCCTTGAGACCCGCCATCGCCGCGAGTGAACCGCAGGTGCAGAATGATGAATTGAATCACGTTCCAAGTCGCCGATCGTACGACGTCGCGACACGCGCGGGGCAACTGTGGCATCGTGAGTTGAGACAGACCGGTGGTCCCAACACGGATAAGTTCGTCGTGAACGAACTTCCGGTGTGTTACGTGATGGGCAGCGGTGCTTTCGCAAAAGGTTACTTGTTGGCCGACAAAGACTACCTGCTTCAGTCGCCGGTGACCTGGTATTCCAATGGTGACACCTACGGAATGGCACCGGGATACGATCATGCGAATCAGATCGGATTGACGCGAATGGTCAATGACGAATGTCTGTACTGTCACGCCGGGTTGGTTTCGCAGCGGGATGGCAACCCGAGACAGCCTTTGCTTCATGAGTTGGCAATCGGTTGCGAACGCTGTCATGGACCGGGACAAGCACACACCGATCTCTACCGTCAGATTGAAGCAGGAGATCTGAAACCAGTCGCCACCGATTCCGATCCTTTGATCGTCAATCCATCCAAGTTGCCCCGAGCCGAAGCAGAGTCGATCTGCTCGCAATGTCATTTACATGGCGACATTGTGGTTCAGGCTCCGGGCACACAGGTTTGGGACTTTGTGCCTGGGGAAGATTTTGCCAACAATCGCCTGCACTACAAAGAGGATGCTGCGGGCGCCTTCAGCAAAGTCTTCACAGGGCACTTTGATCAGATGTGGCAGAGTTCCTGCTATTTGGAATCCGAGACGCTGACCTGCATGACGTGTCACGATTCCCATCACGAGGGAGTCGTGGAGGATCGTGTGGCGATGCGTCGCGAACAGTGCAACGAGTGCCACCAAACGAATCAAAGTTGTGGACTTCCGCTGAAGGTTCGGCTGAGCGACGCGGATAATGATTGTGTCCAGTGCCACATGCCCTCTCTGGGCAGTGAAATTCCACATGCCAGTACGACGAGTCACTTGATCGCCATTTATGAGGATGGTCGACCCCGTGGTCTTGAGACAATCGACCAGTCGTCACTTCGACGCGTGGAAAGCGCGAACGGAGTTCAAAAAGAACAGCTTGCTCTCAGTGACTTGCTCGCCGAAACCTACTGGTCATTGGGGCAGGCATTGAAAGGTGACATGGGGCCCCTTCAGTCGCGTCCGCTCGAACAGTTGCTCGAGGAGCGTCTGGAACGGGGAGATGCCCCGGCGGAGATCCATAGTTTGCTCGCACGCTTGAATCGAGACCTCGCTGAATCCCCCAGTAATCGGGACGATCAGCAAAAAGTCGCGGGGCGGTGGAAGGCAGCCGAGACACATGCGAGAGAAACCTTGGCGTTGGAGTCACGGCCCAGCAAAATTCGAGAGGCTGCGTTAGAGACTCTTGGCAACCAATCCATGGAGGCTGGAAACTATCGGGAAGGGATTCGCTGCTTCGCGGAATTGAGTCAGACTCGTCGTTCAGCTGTAGACTGGTACAACTTAGGACTGTGCCTGGCTCGCGAGTCTCGACTGAAAGATGCTGAGCAAGCGCTGCGGGAGGCGATTCGAATTGATGGAAACTACGTGCCCCCCTACCGTTCGCTTGCGGTTTTGTATCGATCGGTCGATCCGCGTGTTTCGCAACAATTGGAAGCGATGGCCAATCGTTTGAGTCAGGAGTAGCACGGCATGAAGCATTTCGTTGTCCGAATGCGACAGTTTGCGGTCATCGAACCGATGGCATGCTCGTCACTGCGAATCTGCAAATCAGACTTGTTGGGCGTGTCGCGACCGTTCCGAAGGAGACCAAGTTGAAGCGAATTCTGATCTGCGTTTCCGCGGTCGTCATGCTTGTGATCACGATCGGTCTCAATCAGCGACCGCAACAATCTCATGCGGCCCTTCCACCTCAGGGAAACGAGACGTCGGCGGACGTTGACGCTGATGCCGGCTCCTCCTCAAAGGTCGCGCTCGTCCCAGAGGGACAACCTACGTACGTCGGTCGCGACGTTTGTCGAGAATGTCATCAGGAGAACTACGATCTGCACGGACAGCATGGTCACGCGCATACGTTTGCGATGGCTTCGGAACCAGAAGTGATGTCCAAGTTTGTGGGGCGTGAGTTCGACTATGGCGATCCCTACGGAAGATTCATTTACGAACAGGATGATGATGGGCTGGTCGCTCGTCTTGCGGATGAAGAGTCCGATCCGTTTCGACTGGAGTACGCGCTAGGTTCGGGGCACAACGCGTTCACCTTGTTGTCGCTTGAGCCGGATGACGAAAAAGGTACCGTCGCTTGTGAGCATCGTGCGTCTTGGTTTCGGTCCGGGGATCGGCTGGGGCGAACACCGGGCCAACCGCTGTTGGAGCCGGAATCGGAGTTGGAAAAGTTTGGTATGAAGCACAGCGACAATGTGATGCAAAAATGCATCTACTGTCATGTCACAACGGGCGTCGTCAAGGATCAGCAGATCGTGGGTCTGACTGCGAATGTGAACTGTGAGAAGTGTCATGGGCCAGCGAGCGAGCATGTGCGACAAGCTCGGGCGATGAAAAACCCACCGCCCTTCTCCGTTGGCGAGAGCAACTGGGATAGCGAATCAGAGATTCACTTGTGCGGCGACTGTCATCGTCTTCCCGAAGCGATCTCTCAGAAGGAGCTACGAGATTACCCGAGGACACTCGCCCGCTTTCAACCGGTGGGACTGCTTCGGAGCGAATGCTTCATCCAATCGAATGGGAAACTGCGTTGCACAACTTGCCACAACCCCCACAAGACGAATCGCGAAGAAACCGAAGCCGAACATGTCAGCAACTGCATCCAATGCCATCAGGTTGAGACAGAGTCGCACGTGAGTTGTCCCGTTTCGAAGACGGAAGGCTGCATCGATTGCCACATGCCAAAATACGAATTCGAATCTTTAGGAACGGGGTTTCACGATCATTGGATTCGAGTCCATCCAGAAGACTGAGAACTAGCGTGCGACAAGTGCTGAATCCTAAGCCGAAGATGCCTTCGGGCCCTGCCGTGCAGCGACTCGCATTGACCGTTGTCGCTGGTGTGGTACTGAGCGTTGCCAGTTGTGGGAAGCGATCTTCCGAGCCCTCGCCAGAGCTGTTTGAATCACGCGACGAACGGGCTTTGCCGGTCGTGGAGCAGCCAAACACTGAAAACAGTGTTCCGTCTCCCGAGGTGAGGAGTTCAGTTGCCCCACCGCCGGATGAGGTCCCGTCGGCGGCCAACCCGATGCAGCTACAAGAAGAGGCGATTGCGGCATTGGAGCGTGGTGATCTTGCCACGGCGTTCGAGCAGATTCGTGAAGCCCAACGTTTAAATCCCGCGGATCCGCAGACCACTTTTGTGATGGCTCGCGTCTTGGCCGGTAAGAACCGGTTTCGAGAGGCGATTCGCATGCTGGATGGGCTCGCTGCCGTAGTGCCCGACGCGCGGTTGCCCGTGATGGGGCAGACCGCCGAATGGTTGGTCATGCAAGGAGACTGGCAGCAAGCGGAACAACGCTATCGAGACCTCCGCGGAATGATTGGCGAAACTGGCCTTGTCGACCGACTGCTTTCACGCCTCTTGATACGTCAAGGACGCCAAGTCGAAGCTGAGTCGTTGCTACGCAACTTGGTCCAGGCCGGGAATGTCGAAGAGATGGATTTGAGATCGTTGCTGACCCTTGCCTATCCATTTGCCGGGGATGCGGTCACGGAACCCTTCGAGCCTATTGGAGTCGAGGGAAACGTTCGACATGAGATGAGTCTTGATCGTTGGGATGAGGCAGAAGCGTTGCTTCGCGACCGCAAGCTCACGCCAAATGAGTCGGCCCTGCTGGGCAGAGTGCTCGCCAGACAGCAGGATTTTGACGCGCTGGCTGAGTGGGTTGAGGAAGCGCAGTCGACCGCGGCCCCAACGTCGGACTATTGGTACGGGTTGGCCGCTCATCAGGCGAAGACGGGATCGCATGCCGCCGCGGTGCAAAGTTGGGCTCAGGTCGTCTTGAAGGACCCGACGGATGCGAATGCGTATAAGCTGCTGAGCGAGTCTTTGCAGGAGATGGGTTCGGAGGTCGAGGCGAAGTTGGCTGCCGATCGAGCGGCGTTGGTCGAGGAGACGCAACGGATGGGTAACAAGATGGCGTTGTCCAATCAGCGCGACATCCAGGAGATCACGACCCTTATCAATTTGCTGGAGCAACTTGAGCGTCCGTTTGAGTCGCTCGGGTGGCGCGGCGTGCAAGTCGCCTATGGGCGATCCAATGCGATGCTGACGGAAGAAGCTGCTCGAGATGTCTTGGTTCAGATCAACCAACGACGGCAAGAGCAAATCAAGAATCAGGATGCGGACGCAACGCAAAAGTTTGTTCTATGCGGCGTTGAACTCGGTGATCCATCGGAGCCTGGCGATGACGAGCGGCCTGAGGACCAAAGCAAGGGAGAGCCGGCCGCGACTGACGGGGCCGACATCGAAGGGGCAGTGCCGATCGGGCAAGCGGAGTGATGCCCATGGCGGAGGCGGATCGCAAGCATCCGCATGGGTTGCAGACGCTATTTGGTTTTGCCTTTCGCTTGTATCTTTCCCCAAGTATCGCGCAACGGGACGATTCGATTGAAGACTCGTTTTCCGCCCGACTCGCTGTCCTTGTCCACGACGAAGTATCCAAGGCGTTCGAACTGCACACGGTCGCCGACCTCTTGGTCGCCCAAGACAGGCTCTCCGTAACCCGTGATGACCTTCAGTGAGTCAGGGTTGAGGTAATCGAGGAACGTCTTGCCCTCGTCCGGCGAACTTGGGTTCTCGCACGTGAACAGGCGGTCGTAGAGTCGCACTTCCAATGCTTCAGCATGGTCCGCGCTGACCCAGTGGATGGTTCCCTTGACCTTTCGGCCCGACTGGTCTGCTCCGCTCTTCGTCTCGGGATCATAGGTGCACAGGATCTCCGTGACATTCCCGTCGTCATCTTTGACGACATCGTGGCAGTCGATGATGTAACCCGCGCGAAGCCGAACGGATCCACCTTTTTTCAAACGGAAGAATTTGCGTGGCGCTTCTTCGCGAAAATCTTCGCGCTCGATGAGCAGGTTTCTGGAAATTGGAATCTGCCGTTTTCCCTTTTCCGGATCCTCAGGATTATTGATCGCCTCAGTCGTTTCGACTTGTCCCTCGGGCCAGTTGGTAATCGTTAGCTTCACCGGATCGAGGACCGCCATTCTCCGCGGAGCAACGCGATTGAGGTGTTCTCGGACGGAGTTCTCCAGTCGGACGACATCAATGGTGCTGTTGAACTTTGCGACCCCCACGTCAGCACAGAAATTGCGAATGGACTCGGGGGTGTAACCACGTCGGCGATAGCCCGAGATCGTTGGCATACGGGGATCATCCCAGCCGTCCACGTAGCCTTCTTTTACCATCTGCAGCATGTAGCGCTTGCCGATCATCAACGTGCTGAGCTTGAGTTTCGCGAACTCAATCTGACGCGGATGATGAATCTCTAGCTTCTCACAAAACCAATCGTAAAGCGGTCGGTGGTTTTCAAATTCGAGCGTGCAAATTGAGAAACTAATTCCCTCGATCGAGTCACTTTGCCCGTGAGTCCAATCGTAAGTTGGGTAGATACACCACGCGTCACCCGTTCGGTGATGCGTTGCTCGAAGGATGCGGTACATCACCGGGTCGCGGAGGTTCATGTTTGGCGACGCCATGTCAATTTTGGCCCGCAGCGCCTTGGCCCCATCCGCGAAGTCGCCGGCACGCATCTTGCGAAAGAGATCAAGATTCTCTTCAGGCGTGCGGTCTCGGAACGGACTATTACGCCCAGGCTCCGTGAGGGTTCCACGATACTTGCGAGTTTCCTCGCTCGACAGATCGCAAACGTAGGCATGGCCTTGTTCGATCAGTTTCTCTGCCCACGCGTATAACTGATCAAAATAGTCACTGGCGAAATGTAGGCTGTCCCACTCGAATCCGAGCCAGCGTATGTCCTCCATGATGGATTCGACATACTCCACCTCTTCTTTTGCCGGGTTCGTATCATCGAAGCGAAGATTGCAGGAACCCTTGTAGGTTTTCGCCAAGCCAAAGTTTAGGCAGATACTCTTGGCGTGACCGATGTGCAGGTAGCCGTTCGGCTCCGGGGGAAACCGAGTCTGGACGCCAGAGAAGCGGCCCGATGCCAAATCGGCGTCAATCGCCTGTTCGACGAAGTTCTTCGAGTCTCGCTTTTCCGTTGATTCGCTCATTCGATTCATTCACTCCTGAGGCGTGATGGGGCACGCCCGGTCCTACGCTCCAGCCAGCTCGAAACGCTGAGTCACTGGAAAGTACGGTTTCCTTATTGGCCGCCGCATCACCCGAGTGACACTGTTTCGGCGACGTAGGTTACCGAATCGCAGCCGACCTTCGTAGTGACCGAAGTTGCGAATTGGGAATCCCCGCATCCATTTGACCGTCACGTTCGAAAATGATCGAACGATACACTGGCTCAGACGGCGGGGGCCTCATCCGGTGCGGCGGGTTGATCGCCTGCTTCCTCTGTCTGCAGAGAGCGTATGAAATTGATCAGGTGCCAGACGTCACCCTCTTCGAATTGTCCCTCGACAAAGGTTGCCGCGGGCATCGGCGTCCCATCAATGCCTTGCATGATTCGACGGTAGAGGTCTTTTGAATTGGAGCCGCCGCGGAACACACCCTGAGCAAAGTTTCTCGGAATCGCGTTCATTGGAGGCAACGCACCCCGCGCGAGCATCGGGATGAGCGCTTCGCGGTTCTCCGGCTTGATGCCAACTCGCGATGTCCAATCTTTGGTCCAGTCGTCGTAGTCGGTTGTCTGTCCGTTACCGAGTCCTTTCTCGCCGTGACATTTGCTGCAAGTCGCGACCTTTCCAACGAATAACTCCTGTCCTCGTTTGACCGATGCCTCAAATTCGTCCGCCTGCGGTCCCTTTCGGATGGAGACGACATCGGCGTAGGACTCGGCGAGTGGGAAGTCGGTTGGCGGATCGGGGACACCCAAAACTTCTTCGTCGGCTTCTAACCACGACTCGCCAATCTCGATCGCGTAATCTTCCGCGTATTCCCAATCTTCTTGGAATCGCTCGTAGAGCGCCAGGTTCTCCTGCATCGTTTCATCGAGCGTCTCTTCGTCCTCGTCCTCCGCCTTTTCGAGTGACGCTTTGAACGCCTCGTCGTTCAGGACTCTGGCCCCGAATTCCGAATTGATGACTCGTTCACCGTCTTCGATGATGCCATCGAGCATTGCCATGTCAATCTGACGGCGTTCGTGTTCACCGCGCCACGACAAGTAGATGACGTAGTCGACGAGCGCCTGCACATTTTCTTCCGTGATCTCGGTGAGATCGACTGCTGGCTCATGCATCTGTCTACGACGAAACTTTTCCGTCTCCAGCAGTTTGTCCACCGACGTCATGTTCGTTCCAGCGATGCCACCACGAATCAGCTTCGCAAGATCGTTTCGCGTCGGCTTGGTGCCTCGCGACGTCGATTTGAATTTGAAGACTCCCATCCGGTAATCGCGCGGGTAAGGAACTTGCGCCGAACCACTTGGACCGCGACCGTTCCCCGTGACACCATGGCAGGTCGAGCAAAGCAAACGATAGAGTCCGCGTCCCTTCGCTTCGGGAGAACCTGAGGCTTCATTCAAGCCTTTGTTGGAGATGATCTTGGAGAGATCTTCATCTTCCATGACAACGTCAGGCAATTTGGGATGGTCGGGCGTGCCGAACATCGTCTCAACGACCCAAGTCGAATCCTTCGAGGCTTGGTCCATGGGAATGTCGTTTTGAATCTGGTATTTCATGGTGTGTACCAGATTCGGCTCAAAGACGATCGGATGCTCAACGCCACCACTGCATCCAACGACGCAGCATGTTACACCTGCGGCAGCGACCAGACAGATTCGTTGTGCTTGTTTGATCAGCGACATTTTGATTGGTGAAGGGGATTGCGGGGAAAGACTCGGATACTCAAAGAAATTGTACCGTTTCACACCTTTTCAAGCATCGGCGCAGATTGTCGCGGCATGCTCCAACGCGGCATCGATTCGAGTCAGTACTTTCTCTTTACCGAGAATTGCCAGCGTCTCAAACATCCCGAAGCCACCAGCCTGCCCCGTCGCCGCGACACGAATGGCGTGGATGATGTCACGCAGCTCGATCCCCGCGGACTCGCAAAACGACTGGATCGATTTTTCGACCGATTCTGCGTCGAATGCCTCGCACCGTGACAAATGGTCGCGCAATCGGTTGAGCAAGTCACGAGCCCCCTCGGGTTTGCAGATGCGTTTGTTGAACGCCTTGGGATCGAAGGAGACCGTGTCTTGGAAAAAGTAGTCAAAATCAAGAATGTCGCCCGCCATTTTCAACCGATCATCTGCACCTTCGACGATCGCGGCTAGCTTCGATTCCGCATCGGGTGCCACCAGCATTCCCGCTTGTTTGGCGAAAGGTGTCACTCGATCAATGCGAGTCTGCAGCGGCAGCGACGCAAAGACGTCGCCCTGAAACGCCACCAGCTTCTTGGGGTCAAACGAGGCGGGCGCCTTGTTCACTCGAGACAAGCCGAAGTGTTTGATCATTTCGTCGACGGTGAACTTTTCGGTCTCCCCGTCGAGTGACCATCCGAGCAGAAGCAGGTAGTTGAGGATGGCTTGCGGTTCAAATCCAATCTCGCGATAGAAGTCGATGATCACGGGATTGAAAGTATCGGCTTCCGTGGCAATTTGACAGCGCTCAGCAATCGCCTGCCCGCGTTTTAGTAGTTGAGCGAAATCTTTGTTCTTTTCGTACTTGGCAAGTTTTCGCTTGCTCAGTTTTGCGGAACCTCCTGGCTCGGCGACGTAAGGGAGGTGCGCGTATTGAGGTCGCTCATAACCGAGCGACTCCAGGATGAAGATTTGCCGCGGGGTATTTGGCAAGTGCTCTTCCGCGCGGACCACGTGAGTGATCCCAAAATCGTGGTCATCAATCACGCTCGCCAAGTGATACAAGCAACTACCGTCGGGGCGTTGAATGACGGTGTCTTGTTCTTGAGCCCAGTCGAAACGAACCTCGCCGCGAACCAAGTCGTTGATCACGCACTCCCCTTCCCGAGGCATTTTTAGACGGACAGTCTTGGGACGCCCCTCGGCCTCGAAAGCAGCGGCTTGTTCATCCGTTTCCGCCATCCATTGCCGATCATAGAAATAGCGTTCCCCGCGTTTCTCTGCGGCGTCCCTTTCAGCCTTGAGTTCTTCAGGACGCGCGTAGTCACGATAAGCATGTCCGCTGGCCAAGAGGCGTTCAGCTGCCTGCTGGTGAAGCTCGGACCGTTGCGATTGATAGTACGGTGCATGCGGTCCGTCGACGTCGGGACCCTCATCCCAATCCATGCCCAACCAACGAAAACCATCCAAGATGGGCTGCAGAGCTTCCTGGACATTTCTTCCCGCATCGGTGTCATCAATGCGAAGGATAAATTGGCCTCCGGATTGTTTTGCAAGCAGCCAGTTGAACAGGGCGGTTCGGACGCCGCCAATGTGCAGGTAACCAGTGGGGCTGGGGGCGAATCGAGTTCGGATCATGGTGGGTTCGGTTTTCAGGGAACGGTTTCGGCAAGATGAAGATATACGAACCCGACCGATTGCCGGAACTCCCCTGATTCTTAAAGCATCACGTCGGCTGGTGAATCGAAGTGAACGTTAGGGGCGAACACGGATCGGAATGCAGGGATCGCACGATCAGGAAGAACGGTGTCTGCACCCAACGATTTCGGAAGCGGCGACGCGGGAAATGCGAAGTGGGTGATGCAACGCTTTGCCCGGACGCGTGGGGGCGAGTGCGTTCCGAAAATTCAGTCTGCGAGTTCCTGACGAAGCGTCTTCATCCCGCGGTGCAGAAGTCCAGCGACGGCGCCATTGGTCTTCCCCAAAACTTCGGCAACTTCTGCCAGTTTCATTCCCTCGAGGTAGTGCAGACGGATTGCTTCTCGCTGGGCCTCAGGCAAATGCTCAACCGCTTCCGCCATCTTCAAGACGTGTTCACCCATCACCACATTCTGGCTAGGTGTCGGGCCGTCCCCGGCAAGGAGTCCTTCGAGTCGCATCGAGGATTGTGCAAGTTTTTGCTCCATCGATTGCTCTCGACGCACATCGCGTTTGTCGCGATGCATGTCACGATCGAGATGGCATATGTGGCGGGCAAGAATCTGCCGCAGCCAGCCGCGAAATTCAGCCTCCGTGCTACCACGAAATCCGTCGAGTCCCTGTACGGCTTGAAGCATCGCCTGCTGCACCATGTCGCTGGCGCCTACCTTCGCCTGAAACGCCTTCCGCATTTGGGTTCGAGCCAGCATGCGAAGATACGGTTCGTATTGGGCCACGACCGAAGGACTGCTGACATCGATCGATGGGTTGTCGTCGTTTGAGTTGGGGTCACTCATTCAGTTCGAACCTCCTGAAGCAAGAGAGGCGGTGGATGCGACGTCGATCGAATCGAGTTCCATCTGAATCGAATCGATCACAACATCAGCCAGCATGTCGAGCTCGGTTTCGGTCGCGATCAAAGGTGGCATCAGCACAATGACGTCACTGAGCGGCCGAATCCAAACTCCGCGTTCGCCTGCACGTCGACAAACGGATCTTCCCAATTGCATCGCAGCAGGGAACGGCTGATGTGTAGGGCTGTCGGCGACAAGTTCGATACCCACCATCAAGCCGCGGCCCCGAATGGAACCGACGTTGGGATGGCTGAGGAGAGGAGCAAGTCGCTCGCGTAGTCGTTCACCTTTGCCGGATACTTCGGCGACCAGCGACGTTTGCTCAA
>JBPCVD010000284.1:0-6067 GCA_051010815.1 Rubripirellula sp. | reverse complement strand
ATCGACGAATGGGTTCAAATGTAGAACATGGTTGCGTCGCCGTGCTTGGCGCGTTCAACCAAGTCACTCAGACGGGCTCGGCCAAGGATCTGTCGAGAGGCCTCTGCCGCCTCGTCCCAGAATTCTTGTAGCATCTCGTCGGCAGGCGTTGCCTTGCCTTCCGTTTTGCAGCCTGCTTCCTGGCAGCCGACGGCTTCCGCGATGTCCAGCAGAGTGATCTGAGCGGGATCAATCGACAATCGATAACCGCCCTGGCTTCCTCGTATGCTCTGTACCCAACCAGCAGTGCGAAGAGTGCGAAAGATCTGCACCAAAAACGGTCCGGGCACCCCATGCCGATCCGTGATTTCGCGGATCGCAACGGGACTTGCGTCGTCGCATCGAATCGCAAGTTCCAGCATTGCCAAGCATGCGTAATGAACGCGCGCGGAGATAACCATGTCGCGTCTCACTTTGATCTAGGACGAATGAAGACCACACTCAGTCTTTTGAAAGCCACTCCAACGCCCTGACCGTTCGTCTTCGCCCGGCAGCACGGCACGCGTGCAGGGCCAGCAACCGACGCTCGGATAGCCCTGATCGTGAAGCGGGTTGTAAGGAATGTCTTCCGACGTGATGAGTGACCAAACGTCCTTCTTTGTCCAGTTCGCGAGTGGACTGATCTTTACCAATTGAAACTTTCGATCCCACCCAACGATCGGCGCCTTCGCGCGGTCGGGACTTTGATCGCGACGGATCGCGCTGGCCCAAGCATGTTGGCCCTTCGCCGCCTCATGCAGCACCTTTAGCTTGCGATCGAAGCAGCATTGATTCGGGTTCGACTTGTAGACGGGACCGCCATTGGCCGCTTCGTATTCCTCAACCGTAACGTCAGGATATTTGTACTCGACTTCGATTCCGTACTTCTTCTTGACACGCTCACGCAATTCGAGCGTCTCTTTGAATTGATAGCCGGTCTCGAGATTGAAGATCGGAGTTGCGGGTGCCACTTCCGCCAACATATGAATGATCGTCATCCCTTCAGGGCCAAACGCTGTCGCCATGGTGAACCGCGGAGCAAAACGATCGGCTGCCCACTTAAGAATCTCTTGAGGCGGAGCGGACTCGAGGCTCTGGCTATCTCGCTCCAGCTCCTCCAGGAACTCGTCCGTTGGTGCCAACGGCGGATCGGCCGCAAGTGCACCACGCGGCTCCTCGGAATCGATCGAGAAGACCTGCAGCGGTGGGCCGCTGGTGGATTTGACGTTCTTTGGCTCGGAATTGCCCGAGGGCGCGGGTTCGTTCATCAGTGATCTGGGGCGAGCGGACATCGCGGAAAACCAGTGCGAGGAGGCTTTCAGTGAAGATAGGCTACAATCATGATCAGGTTAGTCAAGTATGTTATCGTCTGGGCGATCGTGCCTGGTTGAACGATTCTGACGTCCTGAGCCGTTTTTGGAGGCTCCGGAGCGATTTTGAAGTCCCGCCGCGCGTTGGCTGAGGCTAAATTGGAACATTCTGCCCCGTAATTCTCTTTTCTCGTGGAAGTCGACACTCATGAGTCGATCAATCTGGATTGCGATCTCCTCGGTGCTCTGCTTCACCGGTTCAGCCCTATCGGACACCGTTGAACTTTCCGGTGGCGGTCACCTGACCGGACAGGTCAACCGAAACGGGGACACGGTCATTGTCCGTGTCGACGATGAGATTCAGGTCGCGCTACCCGGCAGTCGTGTCCGGCGAGTGGTCGACTCCGACGACCTGCAGGCTTACCTGGAGCGATCGCTGTTAGTGGGCGACGACGCAGAGGGGCACTACCAAATGGCAATTTGGTGCGTGACAGGAGGCAATGTTCCCGGCGACACGCAACGTTACAAGCGGTATCACCTGGAACGCGCCATCGAGCTGAATCCGGATCACGCCAAGGCACGTGCAAGCCTGGGATTCAAGAAACAGGATGGGAAGTGGGTTCGAACTTCCGATTTGATGCAAGGACGTGGGATGATTACCCGCGCTGGTCGTTGGGAGTTGCCAGAGGCTGTTGCGATCGAGGATATGCAGGATTCGACGAACGTCGACGCGAAGCGTTGGCTCAAGGAAGTCAAGCGACTGGTCGCAGCGGTGCAACGAAACTCCTCCAAGGCGCCCGAGGCACTCGACGCTTTGAAGGCGATTGAGGATCCATTGGCGGCAACCGCCATTGCAGAACAACTCAGGGATTCACGTGGGAAACAGTCGCGCGCAGTTCGAATGATGTGGGTCAAGCTGCTCGGACGATTCAAGAATTCCGTGTCCGTGGAAGCCTTGGTAAAAGCAGGCTTGGTCGAAGATGACGATACGATTCGAGAAGCGGCGCTCGACGAGTTGGTTCAGTATGGAGCTGGTTCAGCGGTCGCGACCTACCTGCCCTACCTCAAGAAGAATGACAATCGCTTGGTCAATCGAGCCGCACGTGGGTTGTCTTGGTTTCCCGATCCAGAACTTGCGTTGACTTATGTCGATGCATTGGTGACGAAACATACGACCGAGCAGGCGCCAGGGGCGTCGATCAATGCTGGCTTCGGTGATAACGGCGGCGGTATGCAGATGGGTGGAAAGAAGAAGGTGTACACCGAGCACATCAAAAATCCTTCCGTACTTTCGTTGGTCAAAGTGATCGAGCCAGAGGCCGACTACGGTTACAACGAACAAGCATGGCGCGAGTACTTCGCCAGCAAGCGGACGTCATTCAGTGGCGATCTGCGACGCGACTTTTAGCGGCTATCGCGTTTCCTCGATGGCCCGTTGCACTTCCCTGGCATCAACGCCGCCCACGAGTTCGACGACGCCAATTTCCGTGGGCAACACGAACTTCAGTTTCCCATGAGCGACCTTTTTGTCGCGCATCATGACGGGCAACATTTCGCCTGCGTCCGCGTCGGCAAGCGTTGTTGGGAGTCCACAGGCGGTTAGCAGTGCGGTTTGTCGATCTAACAGGGACGCTTCCGCCATGCCAAGGTTGATCGCGAGTCTGGCGGCCATTTGCATCCCGATCGAGACGGCTTCGCCATGCAGGAGCGTGCCGTACCCGGAGGTTGCCTCGATGGCATGTGCGAAGGTGTGACCGTAATTCAGAATGGCGCGTCTGCCACTCGTCTCTCGTTCGTCCTCTCCGACCACTCTCGCCTTGCTTTTGCAACTCTGCTGAATGGCATACGCCACGGCTTGGTCGTCTCGCTCCACAAGTCCCTTCGCGTTGGATTCTAGCCAAGCAAAGAAGGAGGCATCGTCGATCACGCCGTACTTCACCACTTCCGCGAGACCGCTCAAGTAGCTTCGTTCGGGAAGTGTCGACAATACGTTGGTGTCGATCAGGACCAGCGAGGGTTGCCAGAAGGCGCCAACCATGTTCTTGGCGCCGGGGAGATTGATACCGGTCTTGCCGCCGACGCTGCTATCGACCATCGCAAGCAATGTCGTCGGAATCTGGACAAAACGGATGCCGCGGGTGAATGAAGCAGCGACGTAGCCTGCCAAGTCTCCGATCACGCCACCGCCGACCGCGATGATGACACTGCGGCGGTCTCCGCCCTGTTCGAGCACCCATGTCAGGAGTTGTTCAAACTGGGCAATCGACTTGCTCGGCTCCCCTGAGGGAACCGTGGTCCGACTTACCCTAATCGCCGTCTCGCACGACGCCAGTGATTCGCAGAGGGGGGTGGCCCAACGTGTGTCGACCGCGTCGTCGGCAATCACGATCGCATGCGAAATGTCGGACAATTCGGCTTGGACGCGATCTGCGGTGCGAGCGATATCGCCCGCCGTGATTTCGATCGGATAACTCCGCTCGCCCAGCGGAACCTGGACTCGGATATTCGGTGACCCTTGCGATGGCGATACCATGTGCTGTCTCTGCCTACTTGTTCTTGTTTCTTCCAGATCCGACAACTTACTACATGAACGACGAATCGATCGATCCCGACGAAAATCCAGAATCTGAGCAGCAACTCAAGTCGGCGAAGGATCCGCACGCGGATAAGTACAACGATCCACGCGTGAGCATTACTCCTCGCGGTATCGGGATTTGTGTCGCGGTGTTGATTCTCGGCGCGATCGGGGCCGCTGGAAGCATTTATGCTCGCAAGACAAAGCTTGAGCAGACGACCCGTTTTTGGGGCGACGAGACGATCACGGCACTACAGCTGGCTGAGCGAATTGAACTGTTGCCGATCGGTTCCAGCGATTTCAAGGACGTGGAGTTGACCGCGACGCCGGGCCTCGGCCACCTGCGGCGGGCGCTGCTCGACGAACGGGGATTTGACTGGACGACTGAAACCGAAGGTTCAGCTGCCGAGATGTGCCAGCCCGTGAAAGAGGATGAGCCTCCCAGTTGCGTGCGGCTTCGCTTGACAGATCCGACAGCTCATCGCGTGGGTACGATTGAAATCGATCTGGACCTTGCCGGTGGTTGGGTTGGCCCGGGTGACGGTTCCCGGCGTGTCAGGGCCACCGAGTGGGTGCAACCGAAACTTCGTAACTACTTTGCCACGATCATCAACGTCGAGCAGCTCCGCTATGACCTTCGGGACTAATTCCCGAAGTCATGCCTTGCCCCCCGATGGGGCTGTTCTCCGTCGTGGCGGATGATTGTCTGCGGGTTTAAGCGGTTTAATGCGCATAAACGGTTATGAAAGGCGGGTACAGACGCACTACTCGGGCGTTCACAACTTGGAAACGCTCGTTCCAATCGCTACGTCTACCCCGTTTGGGCGTTCCAGTTTCCCTTAGGTCGTTTTAGGGGGCTCGCATTCAAGCGAAGCAGCCTATAATCGGTTCACGGAATCTTTTCTTCCTTCTCTTCCGTCCTGCCCTGGCAGCCGGTTCAGCTTCGATCCGGGATATTCAACATGTCCACAACGGCCTCTCCGCAAACTCACCCTGAGTCGACTCCGCAGCCTCTCGACCCCGTCGACTCAGTCGAGGAGCAGGAAGAGGAGTTCGAGGAGGATGCAGATCTGCAGCGCAAGTTTCTGCTCTTCCAAGCGACGCCGGCATGGTTGGTTAGCACGCTTGTGCACGTCCTGATTTTGCTGATCCTTGGGTTGGTGACAATCGCGGATCCGATCCAGATCGTGAACGTGTTGTCGGCGAGTACGAATGCCGATGACGGACCCGAGATCGAAGAATTCACGATTGAGCAGATCGATCCCGGTGAAGTCTCGGAGCTGGAAGAGGTGACCGAGCCGGTTGATGTTACTGAGACTATGGAGATGGCCGAGCCGACGGAGGTTGAGCCCATGGAAATCGCGACGGTCGCACTCGACATGTCGGACTTGGCCGCAGAGATGGCACCCTCCGCCGCCTCTCTTCAAACATTGGCATCGATGACGATGCAGCCGATGGGCAGTCGCAACAGCGACATGAAGAAGAAGCTGTTGCGCGACTACGGCGGAACCGAAAGCAGCGAGGCTGCGGTGACCGAAGCCCTCAAATGGTTCTCGCGACACCAGATGCCCAATGGTGCGTGGACATTTCAACACGAGTTGGTTTGCAACGGTCGCTGTAAGAATGGATGCGAACCCAAGTTTCAGAAATCGCTCAACGGAGCCACTTCGATGGCGCTGTTGCCATTCCTTGGCGCCGGTCAGACGCATATCAACGGCGAGTTCAAGCAAGTGGTCCAACGCGGTCTGTTGTTCTTGATTCAGAACGGCAAGCCGGGCAAGAAGAATGGCCTACCCGTGCTCGATCTTCGAGATGGCACGGGCAACATGTACTCACACGGCCTAGCTTCGATCGCGTTGTGCGAGGCCTATGCGATGACGGAAGACCCCGCACTTGTGGCGCCGGCTCAAGCTTCACTGAATTTCATCATCACAGCGCAATGTCGTGATGGAGGTTGGCGTTACTCACCGAATCAACCGAGTGGTGGCGACACGTCAGTGGTCGGTTGGCAATTGATGGCGTTGAAGAGTGGCTACATGGGGCACCTGTCCGTTCCGCCACAGGTCATCCAAGGTTCGATGCTGTTCCTCGATAAGGTGCAGTCCAACAATGGAGCGGTTTACGGCTACGACAAGCCCTCAACAAAGTTCCGACCCGCAACCAC
>JBPCVD010000283.1:0-4944 GCA_051010815.1 Rubripirellula sp. | reverse complement strand
TTGAATCCGCCATCCACAACGGCCAACAACTCTTCAAGTCTCTGCGATGTGTTGAATGCCACCAGCCTCCGCACTTCACGTCCAGCCTGGTCAAGGACGTTGGGCTGCAAGACGAAAGAGGCCATCGACTCTTCAACCCGCCCTCTCTACGAGGAGCCAGCCATCGGCGACGATTTTTCCACGACGGTCGGGCTACGTCACTGCCAGAAGTCGTGCAGAGAGTGCGGCACCAGTTGAGCAGACCGCTGACCGCGGAAGAGGAGAACCATCTGATCGCCTATCTCGAGTCGCTTTAGCGATCAGCCTTGCGACCAAAGACGACCAGCATCGCAGGCAACACCAGCAGATCACCCACAAAGGCTGTCAGCAAAATGATGCAACTGAGCAAGGCGAACATCTGAATTCCTGGCATCGGGCTGACAAGCATGGCGCCAAAACCTGTCACTAGGATCGCGGTCGTAATCGCAAGTGCAGGGCCGACGTGTCGGATCGTTTCGGCAACGATCTCAGTATTCGCGAGCTTGCCTTCATCCTTGAGTTGCCGATATCGCATCATCACATGGATCGTGTCATCAACCGCAAGTCCCAGGCAGAGCGAGAACGTGAGCGCGGAAGTGATCTGCAGTGGGTAACTCAGCAAGACCAGACCCGCCGCCGTGACCAGCAGTGGAAACGCGTTGGGCACAATGCTAATCAGCCCCATACGGAGTGAACGAAAGGCAACCGTAAGCACGATGAAAATGATCACACTCGCAACCGCAATGCTCTTCCCGAGATCACCGATGAAGCTTCGCATGTTCCGGGCCGCAGCCACCACAGTACCGGTAACATGCACATCGAAGTCGGGATGATCTTCGACCACGCCGTCCAGCAACCTTTCCAATTGCACCACGCGTCGATCGAGCCTCGCCGCCCCATCGTTTGGCACCAACGCGCTCACGACCAGGCGGCGACGTGACTCGTTGACCAATCGATCCATGCCTGAATCGGTGATCCGCTTCAGTTGCCGGTATCGCGTTTGGCGGTCTTTCCCCGGCACACTAGCCAGGATATTCAAAACCGAAAACGGAGCTTCCATGCCTTCCGTATTCAAAATGGCCTGATGCACTTCGCCTGCAACTCTCAGCGTTTCATTGTCGGTGAGCGTCACGTCCTGGGGCCATTCGATCACCACGTACGCACGCAACGCGCCACCCATGACCGAATCGGCTCGGTTAATCGCGATCGTTGCGTCGGAATCTGCAGGCAACGTCTCCGTCCAAATGATATCGGGACTTTGACGAAATGCCGGAACGACCAACAGCAAACAACCAATGATTCCAATCAATGCGATTGGGCGCGAATACCGAGTCGGGAACATCGCGATCCAATCCATGCTGCCACGAAGCTGACGTTCCGTCGATTGGTGCCTCTTGATCAACGTGCCTGGGTTCGCCATGCGAATCAGGAGCGGTAGCACCAGTAGGTCGGAGAGCAAGGCCAGGGCCGAGCCCAAGGCAGCACAGAGTCCGAATTGTTGAACACTATAGGTCTCGGAAAGCGTCAAGGAACCGAAACCAATCACGGTCGTGACGGAGGTCAGGAGACAGGCGGGCCCGATCCGGCGTAACATCTGGTAGATCGCCTCGGGTCGATCATTTCCCGCCGAGAGTTGCCGATTCGCTTCCAACAAAAGGTGGACGGCATCAGTCAATCCAATCACCATCACCAGCGTCGGAATCACGGTGCCCAACGCGCCGATCTGCTGCCCGGTCCAACCCATCGCCCCCATCGTCCAAACCACGCCCAGGACGGGCGGAGTACAGCAGATCAGAACCGGCAACCAACCCCGAAACAGAATCAAAGCAACCAGGGCCGAAATCGCCGTTGCGAACAGAGAACCCGTGACCATCGACTGCCGAAGCGAAACCAACGTCTCAGCGCGAATCGCCAGATGCCCTGCCAACAACGCCCGTTGCCCGGTTTGTCGCTCGAATTCCCGCGCGCATTCTTCGACGTCTGCCACGACCACCGACAGTTTCGAAAGCGGAAGCGATTCACCGGCCACATGAATCAAGAACACCAGCATGCGACCGTCGCCGGAAACGAATTGGTTCGCCGCGATCGGATGCTCCGCCACACTTTGACGCAACGAATCAGAGTCAGCCGTTTCCCGTAAGTACCGCGGAACAAGCAACAAACCGCTGCGGCGATCTCGGAGATCAAACAGACTCGCAACACCCTCGACCTCGGGTACCGCTCGAAGCTGATCCCGTAACTCGCGAAGCTGATTTAACTTGTCGACCGTAAAGAAGTCGTCGCCTTCGAGCACTACCACAATGTCGTTGTCGTCGTGGCCAAAGTCGGCGTAAAGTCGATCCAGTTCGCGAGACGTCTGGTTCTCCGAAGTGAAAACGGCATTCGGTGATACATCGAAGGAGAGTTGCGCAAACCCCGCCAGAGCCAGCAACGTAACGAGTGAGACGAACGCCGCCGACCACTTCCATCGAAGGACCATTCCGCGCGCGACAGCCTGAAACATGCGCGGGCCCTAATTCGCGGCGACCGGACTACTCAGAGAGCAATTCACTTGCATCCCCAAAGGTCCAGGTTACGGTGGTCGGCGGATCCAACTTCGTGCTTCCAACGCCCTGATTCGCGAACTCACCATCGACGCGAAAGACCCATCCTTCCGTCCCGGTCGTGGCTTGGTCACCAATGGCGTCAACGAAAGCCGTGACACCCGATCCACGCAGTCGCACCGGCATGTCTTTGACTGACCGCATGACTTGCTCCAGCGTCGTTCCCGCCGCGACGTTGTCGATCTCCACCTTCTGAGTTTCACCCTTCGTCGCGATCTCCATCGTCACCGTCCCGGTCTTCGTCTCGACCGAATCGGTCGTCGGAGACTCAGACGAAGCGTTCTCGGGCGTGGCAACCGAGCTGGACGGAGCCTGCTCCACCGACGTCGAAGAGCGACGACAGCCAACCGAGACCATCACCATGGTCATCGCGACCATGACAAATACGCCCGGCGAAGACGCGAAGCGGTTTCCCCGCAGCCAATTGTTTTCCCGAAATGGGCGGGCGTCCCGCTGTCGATTTAGCATCGGATATCCTGAGATGGTCAGTTCGGTCGGAGCATGTCTACACTTCCGTCCGCGCATGAAAAACGACCGGCAGGTGCCGGTCGTTAGCAGAGTTTCATCCGCAGGTGCTAGCGTCGGGTCTTCTTGACCTTGGCTCCGCCCTGGCGGACTTTGAATTTTGGATTGCTCTTACAGATCACATAAATGCGACCGCGTCGTTTGACGACTTGGCAATCGGGGTGGCGGTACTTCAACGCGCCAATGCTACTGACAACTTTCATCGGATCGATCTCGTCGGACGTATCGTATAGGTTGGTTTTCTGCGAAGATTTGAAGGCGAGAGTATACCGTCTCGCTCAGATCCTTCAACGGCAAACGACACTCAATTCTTCCACTAGGAAAGCCAAAAAATGGGCCGAATCGCCTACTTCGACTGTATCAGCGGAATCAGCGGCGATATGACTTTGGGGGCCTTGGTGGATTTGGGCGCTGATGTGGCGGCGATCGAATCAGCGGTTCGATCGATGGGACTTCCAGAGCTGTCGATTCGCTCGGAAACCGTGAAAAAGCGTGGGTTCCGGGCAATCCAGGTCCACATCGAGCACCCGCCTGAACATGCCCATCGACACCTCCATCACATCACGGAGATGATCGATCGGGCCACGGAAGTTCCCCCAGAGGCCAAACAAACCGCCCACAAGATCTTTCACTGCGTAGCCGAAGCCGAAGCGAAAGTGCATGGCTCGACTCTCGAAAAAGTCCATTTCCACGAGGTTGGAGCGATCGATTCGATCGCCGATATCGTGGGCGCCTCGGTCGCTTTGCAGCAACTTGAAATTGATTCCATCGTCGCCTCGGCGGTCCCCACCGGAACTGGCGAGATTACGATCGCGCACGGGCGAGTCTCCGTGCCCGCCCCCGCAACGGCTGAAATACTCCGGGGAATCCCCATCGCTACCTCGGACATTCGCGCAGAACTGACCACGCCGACCGGGGCGGCAATCTTGAAAGCATGTGCGTCGAGCTTTGGATCGCTTCCGTCGATGACGATCGAGGCTGCAGGCTATGGATCCGGGAGCATGGACCTGGATGCCCAAGCGAATGTGCTCCGCGTTCTGATGGGGCAATCGGCCGACTCCGACGCCGGCCTGGCCGCCAACGTCGAATCCGATCGTGTTGTCGTCCTCGAATCGAACGTTGACGATTCGACACCTGAAGAACTGGCGGATTGCTGCGATCGTCTGATGTCGGCCGGCGCGCTCGATGTCTTCCAAACGCCTTGCATGATGAAGAAGGGGCGATCGGGGGTCATCCTGACGGCGATCGTTTCAACGGCACGCGTTCACTTGGCCGAGCAAGTGATCTTTCGATTCAGCTCGTCGATCGGGATTCGCCGCCATACGGTCGATCGCCATAAACTGCCTCGAGAGAGTGTCACGGTCGACACGCAATTTGGGCCCGTGCGTGGGAAAACGGTGGCGCTACCAGATGGACAAAAGCGGTTTACCGTCGAGGATGATGACGCCCGGACACTCGCGACCTCCAACCAAACCACCCCTCACGAAATCCGTCGTCGAGCGCACGATTCATTCGAACGCCGCCAATGAGGTCGGTCGAACGCCAGCCGGCCCGCAAACTGCTCACGAGTCGGCTTCCATGGAGACATAGGGTGATCCATCCTCGATCCATTCGACACATCCTGCTCGCCCTGATTGCGATTGTCCCCTGGTTATCCATCGCATGCGGCAACGTGGGCGGGGCTGACAACTGGCCGCAATGGCGCGGCCCCGCAGCGACTGGCTCATCGTCGACCGCGACCCCGCCTCTAACCTGGTCCCCTAACCACAACGTCGACTGGCGTGTCGAGGTTCCGGGC